>JALHIE010000076.1:6253-28558 GCA_022840285.1 Porphyromonadaceae bacterium | reverse complement strand
ACAGCGATTCACCCACATACCGGGAGCAAAAATTGTCGCGCTGTGCGACCTTCACCCCGACAGGGTTGAAAAATCCCAACAGATTCTCGACAAGGCCGGTATGCCTCGAGCTGCGGCATACAGTGGAAACGAAGAAGCCTGGAAAGAGCTTTGCCAAAGAGACGACATCGATCTGGTTTACATAGCGACGGACTGGAAACGTCACGCCCAGATGATGATCTACGCTATGGAGCAAGGGAAACACGTAGCTTGTGAAGTACCGGCCGCCATGACCATGGAGGAAATCTGGGACGTTATCAACACGGCAGAACGTACTCAGAAACATTGCATGCAATTGGAAAACTGCGTGTATGATTTCTTTGAACTGACCACGCTCAACATGGCACAACAAGGTGTTCTTGGCGACATCCTCTACGCCGAAGGCGCTTATATTCATCAATTGGAAGAATTCTGGGATTCTTACGAAAATGACTGGCGCATGGAATACAACAAAACACACCGGGGGGACATTTATGCTACGCACGGAATGGGGCCCGCCTGTCAGGTTCTTGACATCCACCGGGGCGATAAAATGAACTACCTGGTGGCCATGGACAGCAAGCCGGTGAGTATTCCGGCTTACCTGAAAGAAAAGCGCGGGGAGGAAGTAGCCGATTTCAAAAACGGACAACACACCATGACTATGATTCGTACCGAAAACGGGAAAACCATCCATATTCAACACGATGTTGCTTCTCCTCGTCCATACAGCCGTATGTATCAGGTACAGGGAACCAAGGGATTTGCGAATAAATATCCGAATGAAGGTTATGCCCTTAAAGCCGATGCTGTTGAAGCCGGCACCGTCCCCAACCACGAAAACCTGTCCGCTCACTCTTATGTGTCGGATGAAGTTAAAAAAGCACTGATGGACAAGTACAAACATCCGATCCACATCGAACTCGAAGAGACTGCCAAAAAAGTAGGCGGACACGGAGGGATGGACTTTATCATGGATTATCGCCTGGTCTACTGTCTGCAAAACGGACTTCCACTGGACATGGACGTGTACGACCTGGCAGAATGGTGCAGCCTTGCCCCTCTTACGGCTTTATCGCTCGAAAACAACTCTGCCCCGGTGGCGGTTCCCGACTTTACGCGGGGGCACTGGAATGATGTAAAGGGATTCAGACACGCGTTTGCAAATTAGGCTATTATTGATCACTGTTTTTATATTGTTTAACAAGGCCGCTCAACTGAGTCGGCCTTGTTTTTTTGCCCCTATTTTTGTCGGTTTTGTCCATTTTTTTGTGAAAACAAAAGATTTTTTTGTCTATTTGGGAAAAAACTCCGGCCGGTTAACACTATTTTTGCTGCCACGCTACGGCGCCAGCCGTTGAATAAATGAAGCATCAATACCTGTAAGATAATATGCATACATCAACACTCGCACTATCTGTCGCGGCCTTGATTTTATTTTTTTTGCCCGGTTGCGGCAAGGGTGAAATCCCCGGTGGAGGGGAAAACGAGACAATCACCCTGGAGGTATCCGCCTCACCCATCCACTTCGCCGCTGAAGGAGGAAGCAAGGAGATCACAGTCGCCACGAATGCCAAAAGCTGGAGCGTCACATCCAGCAAGAGCTGGTGCACGGTCAACAAGGGAGCCTCCAACTTCACGGTAACTGCAACTGAAAACAAGGCTTTCGCCCCTCCGGAGAAAGCAATCCTAATCGTTGCAGCTGAGGGAACCGCCAAAAAGGTGACCATCGAGGTGACACAGGATGCGGCCGTTGAGCCGGCGAAAGCTTACATCAAACCGGTTACCGATAAGGTAATCATGAATTATCAGGGGGGTGTAAACGGAATTGGTATAGAATCCAACGTAACCGGGTGGAGTTGCCGTTCCGATCAGTCCTGGTGCCGGTCAGAAGAAAATTCGGCCGATGGCATTAACATCACCATTGAAGAGACCTGGGGGGGAGTGACTCCCCGACGTGCCTTGGTCACCCTCTATGGGAATGAGGGCGACTCGCTCGCCTCCATCACGGTGTACCAAGATCCCCTGCCCGAGCTCGACCTCTTCTCCTCTCATGGGAACACCAACATACCCCTCCCTTCATACGGCGGCACCATCGTGGTCACGGTGATGACCAACGTGACCGAGTTCACCCTGGGATATGTTGGAGAGTGGTTGCAGGTGAATAAGATCAACGATACGCAGTTCACCATCACCTCAACGCCCAACAACAGCACCCAGATGAGACCGGAGCAGGAGATCATTGTCTATGCCAGCACACTGACACGAAAACTATGGGTATACGAAGAAGAGGCGGAAGAGGCTTCCGACAATGATGATTACGATTACAATGACCCCACGGGATGGGATTAACCACAAACAGCACCGCATCATGAAGAGAACAGATAAAACAAACAACCTGATAAAATCATCCTTGCTGGTGATTGGCCTCACACTGCTTGGTTGTACCGCCGAACCGTTTGGACAGGGAGCAGCTCCCGGCGACAACGTATTGACAGCTACCATCATTGACGGTGAAGAAACGACCCGAACCGCAGTGATTGATCAACCCGGCATCAAGGCAGAGGTCCGATGGGAAGTGAACGACCGGATCGGCGTCTTCGGCAAGGGAGGGGGCAATAACCTGCTCTTCACTGCCGGAGTGGATGACATCCTGGAAAACGGCAAAAAAGCCCGGTTCAGGACAACCGGCAGCATGCCCACGGGCGAGGTGACGGCCTATTACCCCTATCGGGAGGGAACTTCTATTGGCAACAACAGCGAGTTGACGCTCACCTTCCCGGCCACACAGCCCTATACCCTCAAGGAGCGGGTGTCGCAACCCTATGCCCCGGCGGGCATCGGCTTCCGCAACCTCTTTGCGCTGCTCAAGGTGGGTTACAGCGGTACTGAGGGTGACCGTCTGCGCAAGGTACATTTCCGGGATCTCTCGGGGAGACCGGTTAGTGGTTCTTTCACGGTGGCCTGGAACGAGGATCTCCCGGAAGCACGCTTCCCGGAGAGCGGCAGCGGCCCGGCACTCATCCTTACCGTAGACTGTGGTGAAGGGCTAGAGCTCGATGGCACCCTACACCATTTCTATCTCTTTATCCCTCCCCGCGATTATACCAAAGGGTTTGAGGTGAAATTCGTGATGGATGACGGCAGGGAAGTGATAAAGACGATCGGTACAACATCGGGAAAAAAGATTGAACGCAGCAGGGTCTACCCGGTGGGCGAGACAGTCACCGCATCGGACGAGGCGGAATATAAACTGCAGGAGGATGCTACCCTGGTCGATGCTGACAGGATGGATTACATCGTGGATGCCCGACTGGCGAGCTACGACAAGTGGGTTGGTGAGGTGAAGTTCGAGACCCATACCCTCTTTATGACGGTGAAAAAAGAATTTGAGCCCAGGATGGGTGAGGTATTGCTTTTCAATACTCCCTCCAAATTGTTCCCGGAAGGATATATCGGCAGAATCGTCTCGGTGGGCAACCCGGAAAGCGAATACATCGCCGTGGTGGCTGAACCGGTGGCAGATATCACCGAGGTATTTGAGGAGCTCTCGCTGGGAGAACCGATCTGGAAAGAAGATGGCTCCCTCAACGGAGAGGGAGGTGTTGAGCTGGAACTAGGGGCCTATCTCAGCCGGGTGGAGACGCCCGACGGGGAAGCGGTGAGCTTCACCCGGAACGGTTCACAAATTGAACTTTCTATGCCTGCAACAAGGGCCAGTGGAAGAAAAAACTACAACTATTCCTCCGGCAACATGAGCTTTACGCTGGAGCCTGGCGACAATTCCGAAATTGAGGTTTCGGCCAGCATGGATCTCAGCATGCGGCTGCTGGTGGGCATCTTCGACAAGAAACTGCACTATTTCCATGCCAGCATATCCCCCGACATCCAGCTTTCAGCCGATATGAGCATCCAGGTGGAGGCCGATGCAGTGGACAAATCGTTCCACCTGCTAACCGCCTATTTCGCCCCCATCCCCGTGCCGCCGCTCACCATTGTACCGGTAATCCGTTTTTACGGTGTTGCCGGTGTGGGGGGAGAAGTAGAGATCAGGGCAGGTATGAGCTACAGTGCCGCGATGGATCTCGGATTCTCCTACAACAGCAACGAGGGATTCAGAACCCGCAGCAGCACCCGGGCATCCAAGTTCAGCGAGAATGGCCTCTCCTTCACGGGGGGTGAGCTGTCGGCTAATGTGCACACCACGGCAGGTGTAAGGGTAGATGCGGGCATCAAGGTGTGGGGCGTGATGGAAGCGCTTTGCAGTGCCGATGCACGCATGAAGATGGGATACTACTGGGACGTCTTTGAACAGACCCAGAAGATGTCACTCAACACCGAGAGCAAGATCAAGGGATCACTGACCACACTGGGAGGAGTCTTCAACTACGAGACCGATGAGCTGACACTGGAGGGCGACCCTATCTGGGAGCGGTACTTCACTCCCCTATGCGATCTCTATGCCAGTGATGTCAACTTGTCGGCCGACAGCACACAGGTTCATTGCAAGTTCAAGGTGATGCGCCACCTGTTGCAGCCGGTGCAGATCGGGGCCATCCTATACAGCGGTGTACCATACGGCTATTTGGAAAGCGGGATGCCGTATGGCTTCAAACCCACAGAAAGGATCATGGAGGTTGATTTCGGACGAAGTTACATTGGATCGGGCATGTCGCGACGGGAGGACAACAGGATTGTGTACGATGATTTCGAGCTATTTGAACATACCTTTCCCTTCACGCCCGAGCCGGGTGGTTATTACGGCATCCTGCCGGCTAAAGGAACTGTTGGCAGTGGACTTTTTGGGGACATGGCGGTAAACATGATAGACTACTATGGACTCAGGTATTTCACCTTTCGGGGAAAGGAAGTGCCGGCTAATTAACCTTGTTTCCTGAATTTGCCGGGTGGGATTCCGTTCTTCTTGACAAAAGCGCGGTAGAATGAGCTGCTCCCGGAGAAACCGGAGTTGAAGGCAACCTCATCGATAGTCAGGCGGAACTGCTCCGGTGAAGAGAGTACCGCCTCGGCGTAGCGAACGCGGTAATCGTTCACAAAATCGCAAAAGGTCATGTCCCGCCTGTGGCGGATCAGCCTGGACAGGTAAGTACGGTTGGTTCCCAATTCCTGTGCCACATCGTTCAAGCGCAACTCGGAATTTTTAAAGAGCTGATCCTCCTTAAAAAGGGTTTCCAGTTTCGAGAAGAGCAGGTCATACTCCACCCCTGTCATTGCCTCACTCTCCGACTCAACGCTACAACAGCACTCCCCGTCCTGCTGATCCTGACACAGGTCACGGATAGAAAAATGTTGCCGGTAACCCACGTAACTGATACCGAAAAGGGCCATCGAGTGAGCAAGGGAGGGAAAGGCCAGAAGCGAGGGATGATCTGAAAAAAAATGCTTCCCCACCACATTGGATACCAATGAAATCAGGGCAGTCAAAACCAGAAAAAGCAACAACATCCTGATTTTGGAGATCTCCCTGTTTTCCACGTTTGAGTAGAAAGCGTGTACTTTCTCGTTGAACATCCTGATCAGGCGAAGCCCGAAATAGAGTGTCAGCAAAACTTCTGTGGCAAAAATCACCTTGAACAGGACGATCCTCATTGCTTGAAGACGGACAAGCAACGGGTAACCGGCCCGGTACTCCCGGTTATGATACAGTACCTCATGTGTGAACACATCAAGCTCAGCCGGACTCATCAGCAGGTAGAGCACAGTGGAAAAGGAGGAGAGCAGAATTGCAGGGATCAATATCCATCCCCACTTCCAGTCAAGCTTCAAATCCTCGGTCAACAGACGAATATAGTAGTAATACAACGGATAAACCGCTAGGGAAGTAAAGACCCATACGCTGTCGAGCAACCGATAAACCGGGTAATTGTGGTTGAAATAAAACCAGTGGGCAAGATAATTTACCAAAGCGACTCCTAAAAAGAGATCCAGCAAAAAGAGAATCAACCAAAAGAAAACAACGAACAGGGGCATCACGGTAAAAAAATAGTGTGTCATTTGTGTTAAAAGATCTGTTTTTGTAAAATTAAGAATATTTTTACGGTTTTGAAAGAAAACCGCAGCAAAGCGTTTCATTTTTTTATAATTTGAAAGCGTTCTTTTAAAAAAATTAATCAGTCAAAAAAAACGAATCATATTTCTCCACGTAAACGGAATTCAACAGGAACAAGGTATATCAGGAGATCAGGGAAGTAATTGACCGTGAAGAATTAGCCGATATTTAGTAAATATTTTTAACTTAAAAATTCATTGACTACGTATATTTAATTAAAACAGGGGTTATATATTAAATTCAGCATTATTTATGCTATAAAACATATTTATTTTTGCTAATATATCAAAAAAACAATTTACCTTTGCATCATCACAGTACAGTTCAGGATGGTTTATGTAATACTTTACGTCTTTTAAAAATACTTACTGCTATGAGAAAATTTTACAGGACTTAATTCAAGTTGTAAATCCTTAACAAAGGAAAAGTTTAGAAACGAAGAAGCGCCCCCTTGATTTTACTGGAAAAATCAAAGAATAAGGTATCATTTAAAGGACATCAAATCTGACAGGTGTGATTAATGAAATGTGTATTAATTTTTAAAATGAGAACAGAATGAAAAAAAGACATTCAACTACTAAATGGAAAGGCCTGTTGTTTGCCATGCTGTGGACAATATCCTTAGGAATGTTTGCTCAAAACATTACCATTAGCGGTAACGTGAAAGACGATACCGGACTTGAGGTGATCGGAGCAACTATTATCGTGGAAGGTAATGCTACCACCGGTACCACTACCGATATTGATGGAAACTACGTTCTAAACAACGTCCCCTCAAACGGGAAGCTGGTGTTCAGTTACGTAGGCATGAAACCGCAAACCGTAGCGGTGAATGGACGTTCGACCATAAATGTCTTGATGGTTTCCGACACCGAACTTCTGGATGAAGTAGTGGTGGTGGGATACGGAACAACGTCAACCCGTATGGCAGTTGGCGCCGTAACTTCATTGAAAACAGACAAGATAGAAGACCTGCCCTTTACGAATACTGCATCAGCCTTGCAGGGACGTACTCCGGGGTTGGTGATTGAGGCAGGTGGCGGCGCACCCGGTTCCAAACCGCGTTTATCCATCCGTGGAGGGAAGACGCCTCTATACGTCATTGATGGCGTTGTTCGCAGTGAAAACGACTTTAACTCACTCAATTCGTCGGACATCGAAAAATTGAGTATTTTGAAGGATGCAAGTGCAACTGCCGTTTACGGGTCGAGGGCCGGTGACGGTATTGTGCTTGTTCAAACCAAAAGGGGAAAACAAGAAAAAATTTCGATCCAGTACAGCGGAGGGTTTGATTTCAGCAGGCCCGTCGTTCTTCCCGAAAAATTGAATTCGCTGGATTATGTATTGGCCGTAAACCAAGCTGCAGAGTACGACGGGAGAACATCACTGCCTTATACCGAGGAAGACATAAAGAAGATTCGGGAAAACTCTGATCCTTACGGAAGCATTACGGCAAATACGGACTGGATGGGATTGGCTTTGAACAAATATGCATTTGGCAACAGGCACAACCTCTCCTTATCGGGAATCAGCTCCAACGGCATCAATTTTTATACCGCCATCGGGTACCTGAAACAGAATTCGCTCTTTAAAGAATCGCACAACAACAAGTACGACCGGTTAAACCTTCGCAGCAATGTCTCCACTACATTCAAAGAAATTGGCCTGGAGGTAGGCGTTAATATCGATGCGGCATTGGAAAGAAGAAATCCGACCGTCTGGGGAGATTACAGTGTCTGGTCGCAGTTACAGAACGTGAAACCGAACTATGCGGCATTCAATCCCGACGGAACCTACACGTCAATCTCCATACACCCCCTGGTAATCCTGGATAAACGTGCCGGATACAACAATGAAAATGACAAATACCTCAACACACAGATTTACGCCAACTGGGATGTTCCCGCTGTACAGGGATTACGATTCGGCGTGTTGGGCAATGTGCGTTACGGAGATTGGAACCAGAAAATATTCCAATCCAAGGCTCCTCAATACCAACCCGACGGTCAAGCTGTTCCTTACACGAGCAACTACCTCAAGATGTCAAATTCAAGAGGAACCGACACTTCGTTTGACGTCAATGTCCAGTACAAAAAAAACGTGGATCTGCACAATTTTGAGTTGCAGGGTGTATACAGCTTCTTCAAGGCCTACAGTGAAAATTTCTGGGCGCAACGGGAACGTTACCTGTCATCCCAGTTCGACCAACTGTTTGCAGGGGACGCTTCGACTCAAAAAAACTCCGGATCGGCCGAAGAGAGAGCGCGCCTGGGATATGTTGGGCGTGTGAAATACGACTGGAACAGACGTTATATGTTTGAAGGGAACTTCAGGATTGACCAGTCCGACAACTTTCCTTCGGGGAAAAGAACCGGTTTCTTCCCTTCAGGAGCAGTCGCCTGGGTAGTTTCGGAAGAATCATGCATGGACAGGCTCAGGGAAGACAATGTGATAAACTTCCTTAAGTTCAGGGCTTCGTATGGTGTTGTAGGGCTGGAAGACGGCGTAAGGTTCGGATACCTGCCGGTATACGATATGGAAGCACAATCCACGATTATCGACGGAAAGTTCACCACTGGCTTCCGGGAAGGACCGCTCGTATCCAACGACTTGAGTTGGTACACGAGACAGGTATTTGACGTTGGCGCTGACCTATCGTTCCTGGACGACAGGCTATTCGCATCGGTTGATTATTATTACTACAGGACAAAGGGATACCTGATTGCCCCGCAGAACCGCTACACAACCCCGCTGGGTAAAAGTCTTCCGTTTGTTAAAAGTGAAAGTGCCCACAGAAGAGCCGGGCTGGAAGCCAACATCCGCTGGAAAGACAAAATTCAGGATTTCACGTACGACCTAGGGGTTAACCTCACCAGTTACGATGAGTTGTGGGAGAAAAAAGAAGACGAGTCGCTGTCGAGCCTAATGAATCCGAATTCACGGGTGACACATGTGAAGAACTACTACGGTAGTGCTTACAAAACAAACGGGATGTACCAGACAATCGAACAGATCATCAACAATCCAAGACGTGAAACTGCGAATGCCCTGAAACCCGGAGACCTGTTTTTCGCGGATTTGAACGGCGATGGAAAAATTGACGGCGAAGACTTCCAGCGCATCGGAAAACCCACTTTCCCGTCGTTTTCTTACGGGTTCGACTTTAACTTGGAGTACAAAAACTTCTTCTTGTTTGGCCTGTTGCAGGGGACGGGAACAAGGTATAAACAGTTGGCCGAATTTATGAGAGCCACAAATTCGGAATACCTGACCTATGCATTTCAACTCGATTCGTGGAGGCCGGACAACAAGGATGCCCTTTTCCCCCGTTTGTCGACCTATCAGAACCTGAACGCCGGTCAAAACTACACGGTTTCATCCGATTTCTGGTACCACAACGCGGCCTATTTAAGGCTTAAGACCTTGCAGGTAGGGTATGATTTTAAGGACTTTTTGAAAAACAGCAAGTCAATTTCATCCTTGAAAGTATCCTTAACCGGAACGAACGTACTTACGTTCTCCAAAGTAAACAAGTTTTATGACCCGGAAATTTCTGCCGAAACAGGATTTGCTTATCCTACCCAGAAGTCTTATTCTGTTGTAGTAAATGTTACATTCTAAAAACATAGGAATTATGAAACTAAAAAATATTTTACAAATTGTTTTTATAACGTCTGTCTTGCTTCTTGGGTCTTGCCAGGATGCTTTGGACACAAAACCGCTGGATAAGTTCTCCGGGGATCTGGTATGGGCTGATGCCGTCACGGCACGCTCATTCGTAAACGATGCATACGCCATCAACAACAGGTTGATTCAGGATGATGAGTGGTCTGACAACATGGTCCTTAACCCGTCGCAGGGCGCTGCCAGCAACATGGTACAGGAAAACATCACCAACGAAACAGGTTTTGGCTGGAACATATTTGAAGACATAAGAAAGTGCAACATGATCATTGAACGGGTAACCAACTCCTCTTACCTCGAAAGCGATAAAAACGTCATGTTGGGGGAAGCCTATTTTCTTCGCGCCGTAACAAACTTTACCGCAGCACGTAAATTCGGCAAGATAATGATTGTTGATCGAGTGCTTACCCCGGAGGACGATTTGAATCTGTCACGCACAGCAACCATTAAAGAGACGTACGACTTCATTTTGAAAGATCTCGACCAGGCTGCTGACCTGCTTCCCGCCAACGTGTCAAAAGGGAGGGTGAGCAAAGGAGCTGCCTATGCATTAAAAGCGGAAGCCTGTTTGCAGGGCGCTGCTTATCTTGAGAACAGTTCGGACAAAGCGGGATACTATCAACAAGGCAAAAAAGCCAGCGAGGACCTGTTCGCTTTGGGTGTATATACGTTGGACAACGATTACAAAGCCATGTTCAACACTTACTCGGGCGGCATGAACTCTCCGGAAATCATTTTGGCGTCCTACAGGCTTGAAACCAACACCCAAATGATGAATACCTGGATGCAGAATCTGACTCCAAACATGGGCGGAGACAAGGCAAAAGAAGGTGTTTTGGAAAAATGGCCGCTGGATAAACCGCTTGAAGGCTGGTTAGAGAAGACACCGTCTCAGGAAGCGACCGATGCCTATCTGGTGATCGATTCGGACGGAGTGGCAAAGCATTGGAGTGAAACATCCTACTACCAATCGTATGAACCCGGGAAAAGCAGTGTTTTTGATGTGTTGTACACCAACCGGGACAACAGGTTCCACGCAAGCATTGTGTGTGACAGCACCATGTACTATACTTCGCTCGTCACAACAAGATTGGGAGGAAATGTAAACTATGCTTCCAACGTACAGCAAGACCGTCACATGACCAAAAGCGGCTACCTGTTCCGGAAAAATATTTATGAGGATAAATGGCTCTATTACAATGTTCCGACCAACTACCATTATGTGATGCTGAGGTTAGGCCGGTCATACCTCAACTACGCCGAGCTGCTGCTCAGGATGAATGGCGAAAGTTCTAAGGCGACCGCAATCGACTACATAAACAAGACCCGGACGACTCACGGAGGATTACCTGCCCTCAGCTCCAGCACATCGCTGGCTGACACGTGGAAGTATTATAAAATCGAACGTCGTGCGGACCTGCTCCAGGAAAACGATCGATACTGGTCGCTCCTGCGCTGGGGTAAAGAAGAAAAACTCGATGTTATCCCCGAATTGGATTCAACGCCAAAAGCTATTTCCATCGCTGAAGACGGAAAGAGTTTTGAAATTATTACTGTGCCTGTTGTGGCAGGAGCAAACGCACGTCGTTTTACATCGAAAAGATATTTGCTTCCCGTACCCAGAAGTGAAACGGTGGAGAATTCAAACTTAACTCAAAATCCCGGTTGGGAATAAAGAACTTACATAAAGCAAAAAAAATGAAAGCATATAGATTTTTATTCTTATTAATACTCTTCCCTTTCTTCACCTCGTGCCTGACGACAGGGCTGGAAGAGTTGCCCGTATACAAAGACGCTGAAATTACAAATTTCAAATTCGAATACCGCTGGTCGGAAAAAGAAGGAACGAGTGATTTACTCAAGGTGAAACCCCTTACGGTAAACTTAACGATAAATAAGGAAAAGCAGGAAGTTGTTTGTAAAATCACTGTTCCGCCGACAGATTCTCAAGGATTCACGGAAACAGTCCGGAACAACGTCTCGCTGGACAATATCGTAGGTTTTTGCACGATTTCCACTGCAGCAACGATTGCTCCGGTAGGATCATCTCCTGCACTGGGAAAACCCGCCGACTTCAGTCAACCCGGCATGAGTTACGAAGTGATTGCGGCCGACAGAAAAACGAAAAAAACATGGAAGTTAGTTATTGAATCTTTCAGTAAATAAACTTACCTTTGCTCTGCTAACTGAAGAAAGAGACTGTTATGAAACTATTTTCAGACAGTCTCTTTCGTTCAAAAATCAATTCACAGTAAAAACTTCTTATCCATGTACATTACACGCCGTGGAATGTACTCAGCTCCAAACCGTCACAACAATTATGCTAAAAAACATCTATCTACTCTTTGTCTCCTTGATAATCTGCACAGGATGCACCACAAAACAATCGGATTATACGTTCGGCGTGAAACCCGATACGAAAGAAGACGCATCGGTTGCGGCAGTTAAACTGATCGGACAACTGCAAGCGCGAAAAGACACTGCACACATGACGATCTCTATCCCGAAAGGGCGGTACGATTTCTATCCCGACAGTGCTTTCACACGCGAATACTACATCTCGAATCACGACCAGGACAATCCCAAGAAAGTGGGATTCGCACTGGAGAACCTACAGAACATAACCCTCGACGGACAGGGTTCGGAGTTTGTTTTTCATGGACGTATGATTCCTTTTGCCATCCTGAAAGGACAAAACATCACCCTGAAAAATTTCTCCATCGACTTTGAAATTCCCGCCCTGCGTCAGCTCAATATCCTGGAAGTGAATCCCGGCAAAGATGAGTTGCTGGCAGAGATCTACCCCGGAGGAAATTACCGCATCGATGCCGAAAAGCTTGTCCTTCTCGGAGAAGGTTACGAAGTGACCCCACAGGGTTCAATGGCTTTCCGTCCCGACAAGCGCCTTACCTACATCCGCCGTGACGTGAGTTTTAATCCGGAATCGGTTTCCGAAGCATCGCCCAATATTTTACGTATCAAGGGATGGGATCAGACAAAATTAACAGCACCGGATGAACGCTATGTCCTGCGTTCGTGGAAACGTCCCACGCCCGGCATTTTCATCAGCGAATGCACCAACACTGTTCTGGAAAACGTTAACGTACATTATGCCGAGGGGATGGGCTTGCTGGCACAGATGAGCGAGGACATCACGCTCGACCGGTTCTCCGTTTGCCTGAAAGGGGAAGATGATCCCCGGTTCTTCACTACACAGGCCGATGCAACGCACTTTTCTGCGTGCAAAGGGGTGATTGTCTCAAAAAACGGACTCTACGAAGGAATGGCCGATGACGCCATAAACGTTCACGGAACCTACCTGCGCATCACCCGACGCGTAAACGACAACACGCTGCAGGCTCGCTACATGCACCCGCAGGCGTGGGGCTTCAAGTGGGGGGAACCGGGCGACAGTGTACAGTTTGTGGAGTCGGAGAAGATGGAACGGGTAGGCAACCACATCAACACGATCAAGGCGATCAAGGCGATCGACAAGCCCACCGAGTTTGGAGCAAAAGAGTTTGAAATAACCTTTGCCGCTCCCCTCCCCCAGAGCATATCCGAAGCCGGAAAGTTCGGAATCGAAAACCTCGCATGGACTCCCGAGGTGATTTTCTCCGACAACATCATCCGGAACAACCGTGCGCGCGGCGCGCTCTTCAGCACACCCAGGCGGGTGATCTGCGAAAACAACCTTTTCGACCACACCCACGGGACGGCCATCTTGCTTTGCGGCGACTGCAACGGTTGGTACGAGACCGGCGCCTGCAAGGAGGTGGTCATTAGAAACAACCGGTTTATCAATGCCCTCACGGCAACCTATCAGTTCACAAATGCCGTTATTTCCATCTATCCCGAGATACCCAACCTCAAGGATCAACAGCAGTTTTTCCATTCGGGCATCGTCATCGAAAACAATACGTTCGAAACGTTCGACCGTCCGCTCGTTTACGCCAAATCAACCGACGGACTGATTTTCCGAAACAACACCGTTACATACAACACCGAGTTTGAACCGTTCCACTGGAACAAACACCCGTTTTTCTTTGAACGGGTCAGCAACGTTCTTATCGAAAATAACCGCTTCGAAAACGGATGGGATGCGGAGAAAGACATACGGACGGAACACTCTGCAAAAGATGCGGTTACCGTCAAATAACCACAACCAAAATGAACACGATGAAACTTTTATCTACCCTCCTTGCAGCCGTGGCACTGCTTTCCTGTACGGCACCCGCAGAAACGGCCCAGGAGCTTGCTCTGCGCTTTAACACCCCTGCTGCGGCGTGGGAAGAGACCCTGCCTCTCGGCAACGGACGCATCGGCATGATGCCGGATGGCGGAATAGACCAAGAGCTTGTTGTGCTCAACGATATCACCATGTGGTCGGGCAGTGAAGATCCTGAAGCGGTGAATCCCGAAGCGCTCGCTTACCTGTCGGAAATCCGGGAATTGCTGCTTACCGGAAAAAACGGTGAAGCGCAACGGATGATGTATGATCATTTCCGGTGCGGAGGGCTCGGTTCTGCTTTCGGAAACGGGAAAGATGCGCCCTACGGTTGTTTTCAAATGCTAGGGGACCTGCACATAAACTACTCCTACCCACAAACGGAAGATGCGAGTAATTACGTGAGGACACTTTCGCTCAACGATGCGGTGGCATCCACCGTGTTTACCAAAGGTGAAACCACCTATACGCGCGAGTATATCTCGTCCCACGCCGACGATGTGCTAGCTGTCCGCGTGGCTGCCGACAAGAAAGGGTCAGTCTCATTTGAAGTAAGCCTGAGCCGTCCCGAACGAGCAACCGTTTCGGTAAAAGAGAATACCCTCATCATGGAAGGGCAGCTCAACGATGGATACGATACCGACAAGGGTGTCCGCTACCTTACCAAGGTACAAATCGTGAACAAAGGCGGGGAGCTGACCGCGGGCTCCAATACCCTGGCTATCGCTAATGCCGATGAGGCCGTCATTCTCGTCTCCACCTCCACCGACATGCTCGACAAAAACTACACATCGACAGTAGACCGTTTGCTCGAGCAGGCAACAAACTCCTCGTTCGAAAAAATGAAACGGGCGCATGCTGACTCTTACAAAGAAAAGTTCGATCGTGTGGAACTACGGTTAGGCGAGCAGGACAACGCCACACCCACCAACGAGCGGCTTGCCGGCTTCCAGACAGACGATGATCCCGCATTTGCCGCTCTCTATTTTCAGTACGGCCGTTACCTGATGATCAGCGGGACCGACGAGAACTCGCTGCCGCTCAACCTTCAGGGCTTATGGGCTAACCGGGTACAGACCCCCTGGAACGGTGATTACCACCTGAATATCAATGTACAGATGAACTACTGGCCGGTGGAAGTGTGCAACCTCTCGGAACTGCATAAACCCCTGATCGATTTCACCCAATCGATTGTGCCCTCGGGAGAAGCTACCGCAAGAGCTTTTTACGGCGCTGACGGCTGGCTGGCTCATATGATGAGCAACCCCTGGAAGTTCACCGCTCCGGGCGAACATGCCTCGTGGGGAGCGACCAACACGGGAGGAGCCTGGCTTTGTGAACATCTTTGGGAACATTATGCCTTTACGCAGGATAAGGAATACCTGCGCGCTGTTTACCCGACGCTCGCCGGGGCAGCGCAGTTCTTCCTCAGCAGCATGATTGCCGAGCCCAAAAACGGGTGGCTTGTTACTGCTCCGTCGTCTTCTCCCGAAAATGCGTTTTATATGCCCGGGAGTAGCAGTCCCGTTTACGTATGTATGGGCCCGACCATGGATGTACAGATCGTGAACGAGCTGTTTACCAACGTCTTGTCGGCAGCAGCCGTTCTCGGCATTGAAGACGGGACAACCGCCGACATTCGGGAAACACTGCCGAAACTTCCTCCCATGCAGGTCAGCCCCGAAGGGTACTTGCAGGAGTGGCTCGAGGACTATAAGGAGGTGGATCCCAAGCACCGACACGTGTCGCACCTCTACGGGTTGTATCCGTCAAACCAGATATCGCCGAACACCACGCCTGAACTGGCGGCGGCAGCTCGCGAAACACTGGAACGCCGCGGAGACGCCGGTACCGGATGGTCTCGTGCGTGGAAAATCAATTTCTGGGCACGCCTGCACGACGGGAACCGTGCTTATAAACTGCTTAAAAGCCTGCTGGAGCCCACTTCCGGAAGTGAAGTGCAAATGAATCGCGGGGCCGGGACGTACGCCAACCTGTTCTGCGCGCATCCACCGTTCCAGATCGATGGCAACCTGGGCGGTACGGCTGGGATTGCTGAAATGTTGATTCAAAGCCAGGACGGCTACATTCAATTGCTGCCTGCCCTGCCCGACAACTGGTCGACCGGAAGTTTCAAGGGCCTGCGTGTCCGCGGCGGCGGTGAAGCAGATGCAACCTGGAGCAACAACCGGTTGTCGTCAGCAACCGTCCGGGCGCTAACCGGCAACACATTCAGGGTGAAAGTACCGGGTTACGCGACAGCGGTAAAACAGAATGGAAAAGCGTTAACCGCCGAAAACGGGTATGTTTCGGTAGTGCTGAAAGCGGGGCAGGAAGCAAAACTGGAATTTATCCAATAACGCTTACTGCATCCGTTTGATGATGCTGTACGACTCCACGACACCCAACTCTCCGGCCTTTCGGAGATCGTCCAGCCCAACCGCAGTTTCGCCGATCGACAGCCTCGACAACCCCCGGTTGAAATAGGCTTCGGCAAACTGCGGTTCAATCTTTATCGCTTGGGTATAGCTGTCTATTGCGGCTCGATAATCCTTCTCGAGACTGTAAATCTCGGCCATGTTGTAGTAGGCAAAAATAAAATTGGGATCAAGTCTCAGGATCGTTTCGTAATCCTTTAAAATGGCATCGTACCGGAACGATTTCGTGGATACCTCGGGTACTTTCGGCCGGGCAATCTGAGGCAACTCTTTCAACCTGTCAATCGGGTTTACGCCCACGGGAGCTTCCTGCGCAACCGTCTCGGGAGGAAGCAACGGATCAATCTCGAGTTGCTTGGTCATAATCACTGCGCGTACAAAGTAGGGCTGCAGGAAATCAGGCTGCAGCTCAATAGCCCGGTTGATATCTTTTAATGCCGGCCAAAGTAGAGCCTGGCATCGTTTGGCTGTTGCACCAGCAGCCGCGAAAAATTATCGATGGAGCGGAAATGCGTTTGCACCTGTAACTCGTTCAGTGCAGCTTCGTTATTTACCGCCTTGAGCTTCCAATTAAGATTCAGCAGATCGTTGGCTCTTTCCATTGATTCGGAGAAATAGACCGGCCGGCTCACTTCAAACCCTTTATCGTAATAGGTCAGCACAAACTTAGGCTCCAACGCCACCTTTGTGTTCAGGTCCTGCACACGCCCGCGCGATTCACGCTGGTATTTGCTTTGGTTTTTTTGCGATGCTTCCTTGTCGGCAACCACCAGCAGGTTGAATTTATCGATGTCCTTATCCGTCTCTTCCCGGGTATCTTTCGATTCCGCAACCTTCTTCCTGCCATCCTCCGCATCCGTTGTGGCCCGTTTTTTGGCCTTGGCCTCCTCGTTCCGGGCAGCGAGGAAATCACGTTCCGCTCCCTGCAGGTCGTTCAACTGGCGTTTCATCTCAGCCCGCATGTAATATCCCGTAAAAAAATCGGGATGTTCATTGAGCACAAGGTTTAAATCCTCTATGGCATTCGCATTGTCACCGATCTCAGCGTGCAGCATAGCCCGGTTGATGTAAGCCATCGTGTTGTCGGGTTCAAGCTCAATGACCTTATCGAAATCCTTGATAGCACGGTTGTTATCCGCAACCTGAGCGCGCAGCAGCCCCCGATTGAATCGGGCTATCAGGTTGTTCTCATCCATCTCGATCACCCGGTCGTAGTCGGCCATCGCCCCACGAAGGTCGTTCAGGTTGTATTTCACCAAACCCCGGTTGATGTAATTTCCGGTAAAATAGGGATCCAGCCGGATGGCCTCATCCAGGTCGGCCAGCGCCTTGTTGTAATCTTTCAGCTGGAACTGCAGCAACCCGCGTGCAGAAAAAGATTGTGCCGTGTAGGGATCGATTTCGATGGCCTTGTCGTAATCAGCCAGCGCTTTCAGTGTATCTTTCCTCTCCAGGTTCATCTGTCCGCGGGTAAGGTATCCCGGAACGTAATCGGGGAAGCGGCGCAGCAACACTTCGAAAAATTTTTCCGCCACGTCATAATGCTTCAGCTCAACGTTCACGATACCCATGTTCACCAACGTGAGCCGGTCTTCGGGGAAAAACTCCAGGCTCCGCTGGTAATCGGCAGCCGCCAGTTCAAATTTTTCCTGGTTCTGCCGGGCCGCTCCGCGTAGCTGATAGGCTGCTGTATAATAGGGGTTCCGTTCGATGCAGAGGTTCGCATCCTCTTCGGCGCCTTTAAAATCATCGAGCATAAACTTCGACATGGCCCTGAAGTAGTAAGGGTCGGCCAGGTAAGGCTTGGCGCCAATCACCTGGTTGAAATACTGTATTGCGAGCACATAGTCTTCGAAGTACAGGGCATTTTTCCCGATCATCATCACCCGGTCGGTATTCACCTGCGAAGAGACCAGTAGTGCGGACAAGAACATACAAATGGATATAGCGATTCTTTTCATGAATAGGGTAATTTTTTTTTATTCGTTTCGATTGTCCGCGTGCCATTATCTGTCCCTGTGATGCAAACCCTTACGGTGTTGGCGGGAAGAAGCGGCTCGACCAGTTCCGGCCATTCGATGAAGCAGAGGTTTCCGCTGTAGAAATAGTCTTCGTAACCGAAATCGAAAGCCTCCTCCAGTTTTTGGATGCGGTAAAAATCGAAATGATAGATGGAGTTTCCTCCGCTGTCCCTGTACTCGTTGATAATGGCGAACGTGGGACTGGTAATCGTCTCCTGCACACCCAACTCTTCGCAAACGGCTTTGATAAAGGTGGTTTTTCCGGCACCCATGGCGCCATAGAAAGCAAAAACCTTATCGTTTCCCATTCCGGCGACAAATTGTCCGGCGGCCTTATGTATCTCGGATAAATTATTAATTTTCAACTGCATACTTTTACTTTTCTATTTACCTGGCTTGCAACGTTACCAGCGGAACAATCATCTCTTCCATGGAAATTCCACCGTGCTGAAACGTATTTTCGTAGTACGAGACGTAGTGATTAAAACGGTTCGGATAAACGAAAAAATCATCCCCAAGAGCAAAAATGTACCTTGTGCTGAGGTGTGGCGAGGGCAACCCCGCTTTATCGGGCTGAGTGACGCTGAACACTTTTTTGGGGTCATACGAAAGGTTTCTTCCCACTTTGTAACGCAAAGCGGCGTTAACATTTTTCTCGCTCTCCACCTTTTGCGGATGACGTACCCGGATGGTTCCGTGATCGGCAGTAAGGATCACCCTACCGTTTTTTTCCGAGATCTTTTTCAATAGTCCAAACAGGGGTGAATGACGGAACCAGGAACGCGTAAGCGACCGGTACGCCGGCTCATCCGGAGCCAGCTCACGAATCATTTTCGATTCGGTCCGCGCATGTGAAAGCATATCGATGAAATTAAATACCACCACATTCAGCTCATTGTGTTCCAGTCCGGTGAAACTCTGCATAAGCTTCTCTCCATCGGCATTTGAACCAATCTTGTTGTATGAAAACCGCTCTTTCCGGTTGAATCTTTCCAGTTGGGAACGGAGAAGCAGCTCTTCCGATAAATTCTTACCCTCTTCCTCATCTTCATCCACCCACAATCCGGCAAACATTTTCGTCAGCTGCAACGGCATCAATCCTGAAAAGATGGCGTTACGGGCGTATTGGGTGGCCGTGGGCAAAATGCTGAAATAGGTGTCTTCGCTGTACATAAAGAAATCCGACACCAGGTCCTTGATGGCCAGCCATTGGTCGTACCGGAAATTGTCGATCAGGATAAAAAAAAGTTTTTCGCCCTTGTCCAGAACCGGGAAAATCCGTTGTTGAAACAGTTCGTGGCTCAATAACGGTCCGGATCCGGTTTTCGACAACCAGCTTTCGTAATTTCGCTTCACGAACTTCCCAAACCCTCCGTTCGCTTCCGATTTCTGCATCGTCAACAACTCCTGCAGCGGATGTTGCGATTGGGCGAATTCAACCTCCCAGAAAACCAATTTCTTATACAATGCGTTCCAATCTTCTGCTGTACGGCATTCGCTCATCTCACTGCTCAACCTGCCAAATTCCTCCCGGTAATGGATGGTGTTGGTTTCGCTGATTATTTCGTTTTTCTCCAGTTTTTTTTTGATGGTCATCAGGATCTGGTTGGGATTGACCGGCTTTATCAGGTAATCGGCAATCTTCTTGCCGATGGCCTTGTCCATAATCCCCTCATCCTCGCTTTTTGTGATCATCACTACCGGCAGGTCCGGATGAGAAGCAGCGATCTCGGCGAGCGTTTCCAAGCCCGACAATCCGGGCATGTGCTCATCCAGAAAAACGATGTCGTAAAACGATTCGCGGCACCTCTCAACGGCGTCGCGACCGCTGTTCACGGCGTCCACCCCGTACCCCTTTTCTTCCAAAAAAAGGATGTAGGGCCTGAGCAGGTCAATTTCATCGTCCGCCCATAGGATGTGCGCTTTGTTCATTCTTCTCTTTGATGGTTTGTCTGCAGTAAATTGAGCAAAAATATGCATTTATTGCCTATCTCACAATCATTTTTTGCTTTTTTAGGACTATATCCCCTGCCGTTCTTCTTTTATCACCAAATCCTGCGCGGATTCTCGGCAATTTTTCCTAACTTTGTTAACGAGATATATCCACCAACTATTTATACATCAAATGAAAAAGACAAATCTACTTGTATTCGCTGCGCTAATTGTTTTTGCTTCAGGTTGTACGCAAGACAACGGAAAAATTTTCAACGGAAAAGACTTGTCGAACTGGAACTTTATCGTCGAGAACGATGCCGTTCCCGGGGATCAGGTGTACACGGTAAAAGAGGGCCAGATCGCCATAAAAGGGGAGCCCCTGGGCTATATGTATACGAAAGAAAAATACACCAACTACACCCTCGAGCTGGAATACCGCTGGGCCGGAGAGGCCAGCAACAGCGGAATCTTTGTGCTGATAGAAGATCCGAAAAATCCGTTTGCCACAGGTATTGAAGTGCAGCTGGCAGCAGGCAAGGCGGGCGACTTTGTACTGCTTGCCGGATCCGACATGAAGGAGTACACGCTTCCCGAGGGAGTAACGGAACGACCGAAATTTCCGGTTGTCCAGAAAAAACAACCCTCAAGCGAAAATCCGGCCGGCGAATGGAATAAGGTGAAGATTACGGTTCAGGAAGGGGTAATTGACGTTTATGTGAATGACGTGCATCAGAACAGGGGGACCGGCATGGTTAAAGAAGGAAACATCGGTTTACAGAGCGAGGGGAAAGAAATCCTGTTCCGGAACCTGGTCCTGACCAGGATGTGACGAAATCAAAACCTTCGCTTATGATAATTTCAGAAAGAGCACAACGATTTATCGACCAGGAAGATCGTTTTGGGGCGCACAATTATCACCCGCTGCCCGTTGTCCTGTCCAGAGGGAAAGGCGTTTATGTCTGGGATGTTGATGGCAAGAAATACTTCGACTTCCTTTCTGCTTATTCCGCAGTAAATCAGGGACACTGTCACCCGAAGATAGTAAGGGCGCTGACCGAACAGGCAGAAACATTGTGTCTCACTTCGCGCGCATTTCACAACGACTGCCTGGGCCCGTACGAGGGAGCAGAAGCCGTTGAAACCGGGTTGAAACTCGCCCGCAAATGGGGTTACCTGAAAAAAGGAATTCCCGCAAACGAGGCCGTTATTGTCGCTTGCGAGGGAAATTTTCACGGACGAACCGTTACGATCGTTTCCATCTCTACCGATGACGAGGCCCGTGCCGATTATGGACCGTACACACCGGGAATTGAGGTCATCCCCTACAACGATGTGGATGCGCTTCGGCAGGTATTCGAAACAAAAGGCGACAAGATAGCCGGGTTTCTCGTTGAACCCATCCAGGGGGAAGCAGGCGTTTTTGTTCCCGATGACGGATACCTGAAAGCGTGTAAACAGCTCTGCGAACAGCACAACGTCCTGTTTATAGCGGATGAAGTGCAGACCGGGATCGCGCGTACAGGCAAGCTGCTGTGTTGCGATCACGAGGAGATCCGTCCCGACATCGTTATTCTCGGCAAAGCCATCTCCGGGGGCGTTATGCCGGTTTCTGCCGTGCTCGCCGACGACGAGATCATGATGACCATTAAACCCGGCCAGCACGGATCTACATTCGGAGGATTTCCCATCGCCTGCAAAGTGGCCACCGCGGCGCTGGAAGTGGTAAAGGAAGAAAAACTGGCGGAGAAGGCCGGGTACCTGGGAGAAATCTTCCGCGACGAAACGAGCAAGCTTGACAGTCCGTTTGTAAAACAGGTCCGCGGGAAAGGGTTGCTCAACGCCATTGTTATTGAGCCCCACAACGGCAAGGAGGCTTGGGATGTCTGTCTGAAGATGGCAGAAAACGGCTTG
>JALHIE010000076.1:2668-6216 GCA_022840285.1 Porphyromonadaceae bacterium | reverse complement strand
GTCCTTAATCAATCTCAGTCAATCTGCTTCAACCTAATTCAATCTTATTATTGTTATGCAAACAACGTCAAGGATATTGATGGTCCGTCCGGCCCGGTTTGCCTTTAACGAAGAAACGGCAAAGAATAACTACTTCCAGCAAAAGACAGGACAGGTAAAAGTAGCGGAAAAAGCGCTGGAGGAGTTTGACGCTTTCGTGCATTTACTCCGGAGAAACGACGTGGAGGTGTTTGTGATGCAGGACACGGAAGAACCCTGGACGCCCGACTCCCTGTTTCCCAACAACTGGTTCTCCTCTCACCTGTCGGGGGAGCTGGTTCTTTATCCCCTATTTGCAGAGAACCGCCGGTGGGAAAGGAAGCCTCACGTGCTGGATTTCCTGCGCCGGAAGATGAACCACACCAAACTTATCGATCTCACGCCGTGGGAGGAAAAAGGCGAGTTTCTGGAAGGTACGGGCAGCATGGTCCTTGACCGCGACAAACGGATTGCCTACTGCTGTCGATCCCCGCGTTCGTCAGAAAAAGTGCTGGCCGATTTCTGTTCGCGGATGAATTTCGATGCGGTGGTTTTCGATGCTGTCGACAAGAACGGGAACCTTATCTACCACACGAACGTGATGATGGAAGTCGGGACACAGGTGGCCGTTGTTTGCCTTGAATCGATAAGGGAAGGGGAGGAGCGCGAGAAAGTGATGTCGAGACTGAGCGAAACGGGGAAAATTATTGTGGAGATCTCTCCGGGCCAGGTGGAGCATTTTGCCGGAAACATGTTGGAACTGAAAAGCAGGAACAGATTCCCCCTGATGGTCATGTCGGCTGCTGCCCGTAAGGCGCTGACGATACAGCAGGAGAAGGTGATTGCGACCTACAACAAAATCCTTTCGCCCGAACTGAGCACCATCGAAACCAACGGTGGCGGCTCTGCCCGCTGCATGGTTGCGGAACTCTTCCACTGATAGGAAATAAATATTTTCGGTAAAAACCGTATATTCACATTTTTTTGTTTTCTTTGTAATGAAATGGAAAATTAACCTTTTAATAAACGAGCATTATGTCATTCAGAACAGAGCTTAAGGAATTTTTAATGCGCGGCAACGTAGTGGATATGGCCGTGGGTATCGTTATCGGTGCGGCTTTCGGCAAAATCGTCACCTCTTTTGTCAACGACATCCTGATGCCGCCCATCGCTATGCTGGTAGGCGACAGCAAGTTTGCTGAGCTGAAAGTGGTGTTGAAAGAAGCGGTGATGAGCGGAGCAGACGTTGTTGCCCCGGCCATTACGTGGAATTACGGCGCATTCATCCAGGCGGTTGTTGACTTTGTAATTGTGGGAACGGCTATCTTCCTGGTGATCAAAGCCATGAACTCAATGAAACGCAAAAAGGAAGAAGCGCCGGCGCCGGCGCCGGCTCCGGAACCCACCAAGGAAGAAACGTTGCTGACCGAAATCCGCGATCTGTTAAAAAACAAGTAAGAAAAGATCCGGGCAACTTTTTTGAACCGTCAGTCCGGTACCGGACCGGCGGTTTTTATGGTATCTCCGTCAGGTATTTCCAGTAACGGCGGGGCATGTGTTGGCGTTGCAATTTCAGATTGATACGCTCCTTAATAGACGTGCTTTTAAAATATTCTTTCCACATTTGCTGAACAAATGCTTCATCGCCCGACAGCTTTTCTTCGTCGAGCGCCCCGAGCTTTAAATCCGAGAGATCTTTCTGCGAAAAGGAAACCTCAACAACGGACCGTGTATCATAATACAAGCCGGTATTGCGGTTCGTGTCGTAGATAATCCAGGATTGGCCGGCATACCGGGATTGGAAATGCGAAACAATCAACGAGAGCACATCGTAACGCGGTGATACAGGAGCGAAATAAATTCCGTCGGCCGTTTCCTGAAACCGTACGAATTGCCGAAGCTGCTCGGCTTCTCTGGCTACTTTTTGTGCAATTTCTTTCACACGAAGCACATCGTCGTCGCCAAAATTCATTTCGACACCCCGCGGGTGGTCGATGTTCTTACGGATGTAACGGAACAGCAACATCCCGGTCTCGGGCAATTCCGACAGCCATACGCTTAACATCATGCTCCGCGCAATCTTCGAAAGCTTTTTTTCCAGCAATTTCCATACACGCAGCGATTTTTCCTTTTCTGTAATTACACGATATTGCTCGTCAACGAACAACGGCTTTTGATCGGATTCCGAAAGAATAAGGTCGGGGAATTTCTTCTGTTCGTATGCGAAGAAGACGCAGGAGAGAAGACCGTCAAAGGTTTTATCGTAGGTGAAAATTATCATTGCACAATCACTCCCCCCAGTCAATCGAATACTGCAACAAATCTGCCGCCTGTTTTTTCTGTTTTTGAGAAACCTGTCGACGGACGTACTGAGGCGTAAGTTCGTTCACGGTGCGCATCGGCAGCTCGCGGCACACGATGAAATACTGTGCCCGTTTCATCACTACTCCCATTTTTTTCAGCTGAACCGAGTTTAACCGCCCGTATCTTCGGGAGGCGACAATGAGTTTCGCCGATTTCACTCCGATTCCCGGCACGCGAAGGACCATCTCGTAGGGTGCCGCGTTTATATCAACAGGAAAAAAGGCGGGATTACGCAACGCCCAACCCATTTTAGGGTCGATGTCCAACTCAAGGTCTGGATGCGTGTCGTCCACGATTTCACTGGCCTTGAACTGGTAAAAACGCATCAGCCAATCCGCCTGATACAGCCGGTTTTCACGAACCAGAGGCGGTGTTGTGATCACCGGCAGACGGCTGTCATTTTTGTTGACGGGAATATATCCCGAATAATAGACGCGTTTGAACGAAGGGCGCTTATACAAAGCCGAAGCCAGTGTAAGAATCTGCTTGTCGGTGTCCGGCGTGGCACCAATGATGACCTGCGTACTCTGGCCTGCAGGTACAAACCGGGGAGCCGAACGGAATTTCCTGCGATCTTCCGCGCTCTCCAGCATCCCCTGCTGAATAAAGCGCATGGGCGCGAAAACACTTTCGTAATCTTTCTCGGGCGCAAGCAGTTTCAGGTTCTGCTCCGAGGGGATTTCGAGGTTCACGCTCATCCGGTCTACGTACGTCCCCGCCCGGGCAATGAGTTCACTGCTTGCTCCCGGAATACTTTTCATGTGGATATATCCGTTGAAACGGTGCGTTTCGCGCAACAACATCACCACACGAAGCATCTGTTCCATCGTGTAGTCGGGATTACGCATAACACCCGAGCTCAAAAAAAGGCCTTCAATGTAATTTCTCTTGTAAAATTCAATGGTCAGCTCCGCCAGCTCTTCGGCCGTGAAAGCAGAACGCACCACGTCGTTGCTCCGCCGGTTGGAACAGTATGCGCAGTCGTAAATGCAGTGGTTGGTCAGGAGTATCTTGAACAACGAGATGCATCGCCCGTCGGGGGTGAAGCTGTGGCAAATGCCCCAGCCGGTGGCCGTGCCTATCCCGTTCTTCGCACTTCCGCGAGATGTTCCGCTCGATGCACACGACACATCGTACTTGGCGGCATCGGCAAGGATTTTCAATTT
>JALHIE010000076.1:0-2659 GCA_022840285.1 Porphyromonadaceae bacterium | reverse complement strand
TAAAATATTTCCCTATTTTTGTAACCGAATGTTGTTTCCCTCTGTCTTATGGATGTAAACAAATTATTCACTTTTAAAAAAATTGTAATTATGGAAGAATTATGGGTGCCAATCATAGCTATTCTCTGCACAATCGGGCTACCGGTAGGTTTTGGAATGTATTTGGGGCTAACCTCCATCAGGGCAGAACACAAAGAACGAATGGACCTTATTCGCCAGGGGATAATTCCTCCGGAGCGAATGAAAAAGAAAGCCAATCCCAACCGGCTGGTATCCCTTAGGAACGGAATCGTACTTGTTGCATTGGGCATTGGAGTAATCGTAGGGTTTCTCTGTTCGGAGAACCTGGCTATCGGCCACGATAATGAATTCTGGATCATTGGAGCAAGCATTGTCTTCTTCCTCGGTTTGGGGTACCTCACCTATTTCCTCGTGACGCAAAAAATGACGATAGCTCAACCCGGAGAAGAACCCGAACAGGAATAATTCACTGCGATGAACGAGAATCAGCGCGTACAACAGGTGCTTTCGGGCAATACTTCCGCGTTCACGTACTTTGTCGAAACCTACCAGGACATGGCGTTCACCATCGCCCACCGGGTCTGTGGCAACGTACAGGATGCGGAAGACGTTGTGCAGGAGAGTTTCGTAAAGGTGTACCGCAACCTGCACACGTTCAGGAACGAAAGCAAATTCTCTTCGTGGCTTTACCGCATAGTGTACAACACGGCAATAACGCAATCCAAAACAAAATTGTGGGTGTACGACCAGGAGATGTCACTTTCGAACGTCGAGGAGGTCTCGGATTTCAATGCTGAAACGCAAATCATCGATTCAGAACGAACCGAAGCCGTCGCAGATGTGTTGAACAAGATGTCGAAAGGTGAAGCGCTGCTGCTTACGTTATACTACCTGAAAGACAATCCGGTAAAAGAGATTGCCCGGATCACCGGGCTGAACGAATCCAACGTGAAAGTGAAGCTGTTCAGGGCCAGGCAGTCATTCAAAGAGTTATATGCAAGATACGAGCGGGTCATACCCGATTTACAATAAAAACAAAACCGATCATGAACGAAAAGAACAACATAGTGCACGACGACGAGGAGTTTATCCGGGAAATGATGCAGGGGGCAAGGATTAAAGCGCCGGAAAACCTGAAATACAGGATCATGCATCAGATTGAAACCGAAAACTCCCTCAAGCCCCAACGGACACCGGTGAGGCTAAGCGAACGGAAAGTACTGAAAGATTTCGTCGGCATTTTCGGACTGATGTATGCCGTTCTGGCTGCTCTAATCGGTGGGGCTTACCTGCTCAAGGGAAAAGAGTTTGCCCTATCTTCCGGATTTCTCTGGACGGTTATTCTCGTTGCTTTTGTTTTCAGTTTCTTCTGGCTGATGACACGGGTGGACGAACGACTGAGTGACAGGAGAAAAGAGAAGCACATCCCTTCAAAATAGGAAGAGGCCGGTCCGATCTATTCGCTCATTAATTGTTCCCGTGCCCTGGCTATCACATCGGGGGACTCTGCAGGAGGATAGTGAAGGTCAAGCGACTTAAACAATTCCAGAATTATATCGCCGACAGCAACACGGGCAAAAAATTTCTTGTCGGCCGGAATCACGTACCACGGAGCATAGGGTTTCGACGTTTTTCCCAACATCTCTTCAAACGCTTCATCGTACTTATTCCATTGCGAGCGGGCCTGCAAGTCGGCAGAACTGAATTTCCAGTTTTTATCCGGCTCGTCGAGCCGTGCAAGGAATCGCTCCTTTTGTTCCTCTTTCGATACGTTGAGGAAAAATTTTAGAATGCGCATGCCGTTATCGTACCAGTGCTTTTCAATAGCGTTGATGGCCGCGTAACGGTTTTCCCAGAACTGCCGGTCGATATCGTCTACCGAGCCGTATCCGGGGATACGCTCGTTGAGTATCCACTGGGGGTTCACTTTGGTGGCCAACACGTTCTCGTAATGTGAACGGTTGAAGATTTCAATCATTCCCCGCTCGGGAAGCGCCCGGTAGTGGCGCCACATGTAATCGTGCTCCAGCTCGTTCTTCGTGGGAGTCTTGAAGCTATGCACCCTGCACCCCTGGGGATTGATGCCCGACATCACGTGACGGATGACTCCGTCCTTTCCCGCTGCGTCCCGCGCCTGTAAAATGATTAACAACGAGTATCGGTCGTCTGCGTAAAACATCTCCTGCAGGTCTTTCAGTTGCTTGATGTTGTTTTCAATCTCTTTCCTGGCCGACTTCTTATCAAATCCGCCATCCTCCGAGGTGGTGAAATTTTTCAGGTTCACTGTCGAACCGGGTTTCACCTTAAATTTACCGTAATCAAAATCCATTTTTTGGCAGTATTAGCGCCTACCGGATACCCGGAGACTTCGGTTTTTATTCAATATCCACAAAGTAAATAAAAAAAAGAATGCAACGGCAAACTTTCTACCTGCCGAATTAATCCTTCTGGTTACTTATTGTCCTTATACATGGTATTTGTCTAAGATTCATTAAAAAATAATATTAATTTTGTTGTCATGAAGAAAAGGAAAACTTACAGTGGAGTTACTAACTTTGCTGGGACAAAAAGTTAAGCATAAAAAACTTACATTTGTCAAAGTATGAGAAAACAAAGAACACATTATGACAAGGCATTT
>JALHIE010000184.1 GCA_022840285.1 Porphyromonadaceae bacterium | reverse complement strand
ACCAAAATCCACGGGTCTGTTGCCCGGAGACGTCATCATGACACGTTGCCGGGCGTATTCTTTTGATACAGGCACTATGACGTCCACTCCCGGCGCAGGGGCCACCGCTGCTTCTGCAGGGGCCACCGCTGCTTCTGCAGGGACCACCGCTGCTTCTGCAGGGGCCACTGCTGCTTCTGCAGGGGCCACCGCTGCTTCTGCAGGGACCACCGCTTATTCCTCCTTTGATTATCCAAGGTACATGGCTCGGCGGGGATTTTATTGCCGTGCTTACGTGTATGATTACCAACGGATACCCGATAAATTAACCTTGTATGAACGGCTTAGGCGTTTGCGCATCCCGCTTGCCAGCCGGTGGGAGGGGGAAGCCGGGGCTGTGTTGTCGGGGATCTGCCTGGGAGACGTTACCGGTTTTAGCAGGGAGGTGCGGGAAAGGTACAATCTTGCGGGGGTAAGTCACATACTATCGGTCAGTGGATTGCACGTTGGAGCGCTATATGGCAGCCTGGTATTTATCCTGGGCCTGCCGCAGAAGATAAGACAGGCGCGCCGGTACAGAAGCAGACGCCTTGTGAAGGTTGCTCCGGGGCAAGATTTTATACAGGCGGGTGCCAGGCAGTCGCATATACTCAAAACGTATTCGGTGTCGGGAGGTGCACTGGCGCATATGGCTGCCTTGTTACTGATCTGGGCGTATGCTGCAGTGGTGGGATTTAGTGCCAGTGTAATGCGTGCCGCCCTGATGCTTTCTGTTTATGGGGCGGGAAGGGTGTCCGGTAGGAAGACAGATAGTCTTAACGTTCTGTCTGTCGCAGCCTTGATCCTGGTCATTATAAAGCCTATGAATCTGTATGACCTGGGATTTCAGCTGTCTTTCACGGCAGTTTTGAGCCTGATCTTGTTTTTTCCTTTGTTGCGAAACCTGCTGAGTGTGCGGAACATGGTGTTCAGGTACCTGTGGGAGCTTTTCTGCTGTTCACTTGCTGTGCAGCTGGGCACGCTCTGGCTTACGGCGGGTACTTTTGGGATTATTCCTTTATACAGCCTGCTTTGCAATTTCTTTGTCGTTCCTTTAAGCGGGGTCATCCTTTACGTCTTCTTGCTATACCTTGCTACGATGGGTTTGCATATGGGAAACGCCCTGATGCTGTTGAACCGCCTGTTGCTTCAACTGGCGACCCTATTGGATAAGGCCGTCACATTCTTTGCCACTCTGCCTTTAACACCCATCCGCTACAAGCCTCACGTGACAGAACAGCTGCTGATGCTATGGTGCTCGGGCTACCTGTATTTTATCCTTCGTCACAGAGAGAACCGCAGGGAGTGAAACAGTTTTTTTTATCTTTGCACCCATGGGAGGTTTTTTTGGCATTGTTTCAAAGTCGCCATGCGCGAACACGCTTTTTTATGGCACTGATTATCATTCTCATATGGGTACCAAGCGCGCTGGTCTGGCAACCATGAACGAGCAGCGTATCATCAGGCGCAGCATTCACAGGATCGAGAACAGCTATTTTCGCAACAAGTTTGAGGATGAATTGAGTGATTTTTACGGCAACTCGGGGATTGGCATCATAAGCGACAATGAACCGCAACCCATTGTACTGCGTTCCCACATGGGAACTTTTGCGATT
>JALHIE010000075.1 GCA_022840285.1 Porphyromonadaceae bacterium | reverse complement strand
TTTCATTTTATTCGTTATTTGCGAATATCGGTTGCAAAATTACAACAAAAATTAAATAATACAACAAAAGGAAGAAATATTTTGTTCATTTTTTTCAAAGCGGGAATAACTACCCCGTTTGTCGATATTTTTATGCTGCATTCAAGCATTGCATGTTATTCCCATCAGTGGCTGAATCAACAGCTTGCTCAAGTTAAATATTTCATTTATTTATGTATATTTGCAAATTAAAAAAATTCCAAACATCTAAAAAAATCAATTTATGTTCAAAAATCATCCTAAAGGTTTACTCGTTGCATTTTTCTCCAACATGGGTGAACGCTTCGGTTTTTACACCATGATGGCCATTTTGGTACTTTTTCTCCAGGCTAAATATGGGTTAAACGAATCAATCGCCGGAGAAATTTACAGTTGGTTTTATTTTGGTATTTATGCACTGGCATTAATCGGTGGTATTATTGCCGATTCTACCCGAAAATACAAAACCGTAATTCTGTTTGGTATCATTATCATGTTTGCCGGATACGTTATGTTGGCGATTCCGGGCAATCCTTTAGCCTTATCAATCATTGCACTGGGAGTTATCGCATTGGGTAACGGTCTTTTCAAAGGCAACCTACAAGCTGTAGTTGGTCAAATGTATGACAATCCGCAATACGCTAGCGTAAGGGATACGGGTTATATGATTTTCTACATGGGAATCAATATAGGAGCCTTGTTTGCGCCTCACGTAGCCAATGGAATCCGTAACTGGTATCTAAGTACTCAAGGGTTTGCCCACGACGGAAGTTTACCCGCACTCGCTCACGCTTTTAAAAACGGAACCCTAGAAAATACTGCAAGTTTTCAGGCTCTTGCTGATAAAGTAAGTGGACATGTTGTAACAGACTTAGGCACGTTTGCAACACAATACCTGGAGGTATTTGCAAAAGGATATAATTATGCTTTTGGAATTGCAGCCGTGGCAATGATTATATCCTTGCTGGTTTATGTAATTTTTAACAAGAAGTTACCGCAGGTTGAAAAAGCTAAAGCTAAAGTAGAAGAAGGGCAAACATTGAAATCAACCACTTCGGCTTATATTATAGCAGCAACAATTTTTGTTATTGTCACGGTTATATTCCATTTCGTTTTTAATAACCTGGGGCTTGGGTTAGCTATCGGATTATTTTTAGGCTTTGTAGCCATTATGTTCCAATTGTCAACGAAAGAAGAAAAGCCAAAGGTAAATGCTCTTTTACTCGTATTTTTAGTCGTTATTTTCTTTTGGATGTCGTTTCATCAGAACGGATTAACATTAACATTTTTCGCCCGTGATTACACCGTTAAAAATGTAGGACCTTTCACAAATATCTTCTTTAATATTTACTCATTATTGTCATTTGCCGCAGGTGTAGCCGGATTGGTGCTCCTTTTCAACAAAAACAAAAAAAACAGACTCTATGGCCTCATTCTAGCTGTTTTAGGAGGCATTATTACATTCTTCCTCTATAAGAAATTTGCCCCCGCCAACCCAATCGGCCCTGAAATTTTCCAATCGTTCAATCCCGTCTATATCGTCGCATTAACATTTCCTGTAATGGGTGTGTTTACTTGGCTGCGTAATCGAAACATGGAACCTTCCACTCCCAGAAAAATTGGTATAGGCATGATTATTGCGGCATTGGGCTTTACGGTGATGCTGATCGCTTCACTGGGGTTAGTATCTCCGCACGAATTATTGTTCGAGGAAGGAGGAGTAACCAAAATAAATTCCATACCCGATTCTTCGAGAGTTTCGGCATACTGGCTGATCGGCACCTACTTGGTTCTGACCATTGCGGAGCTGTTCCTTAGTCCCATGGGACTTTCATTCGTATCCAAAGTTGCTCCTCCCAGATTTCAAGGGATGATGCAAGCTGGATGGTTACTGGCTACAGCTGTAGGGAATAAGCTTCTTTCCATCGGAAGTGATTTATGGGGTAAATTAGACCTGTGGCAGTTGTGGGCTGTTTTCATTTTATGTTGCCTGGCCTCGGCCGTATTCATCTTTTCCATTATGAAAAGGCTTGAAAAAGCAACCAATTAAACCATAGCCCGCTCCAAACACATTCAACGGAACCGGAGGGCAATGCCTTCCGGTTTTTTTGTTGATAACTTCTGTCTATTTCTTCTCGGGCCGGCTGTTTTTTTGGCTAAATTTGTTGCTGTTAAAACGGAAAATCCATTTATATATCTCTTATGCAACCATTTGTACATTTACATGTCCACTCCCAATATTCCTTGCTCGACGGGCAAGCCAGCATCAACCGGATCGTCGATAAGGCCATGAACGACGGGATGGCCGGAATCGCACTGACCGACCACGGAGCGATGTACGGGATCAAGGAGTTTGTGAATTATATCAACAGCGTCAAATCGAAAACAAAAAATGAAATAAAACAACTGGCCAAGGAACTGGAAAATAATCCCGCTAACCAGAAACTAAAGGAGGAGATCGCCGCCAAAACGGCCAGGCTCAATTTCAAACCCATCATTGGCTGCGAATGTTACTGTGCACGTCGTGATCGATTCTCACAAACGGAAAAAATTGACGGTAGCGGCTGGCACCTTGTTGTGCTGGCCAAAAACCTGACCGGCTACAAAAACCTCATCAAGATGGTATCGAAAAGCTGGACCGAAGGGTTTTATTACCGCCCGCGCATCGACAAGGAGCTGCTTGAGAAATATCGCGAGGGGCTCATCGTCTCCACCGCTTGCCTGGGAGGAGAGATACCGCGGAAAATAGACGACGGTAATCTAACCGGGGCAGAAGAAGCGGTGCAATGGTTCCGGAATGTTTTCGGCGAGGATTTTTACCTCGAAATCCAACGCCACAAAACCGACCGTCCCGGTGCCGATCAGACGACTTTCCCGAAACAACAACGCGTAAACGAAGAGATCATCAAAATCGGCAGAAAATACGGTGTAAAAGTGATTGCCACCAACGACGCCCATTTCGTGAACGAAGAGGACGCTGATGCGCACGATCGGCTCATCTGCCTGAGCATGGGGAAGGATTTCGATGACCCCGACCGGATGCGCTATACCAAACAGGAGTGGATAAAAACCACGGCCGAGATGAACCGGATTTTTGCCGATGTGCCGGAAGCGCTCGCCAACACAATGGAGATTGCCGACAAGGTAGAAATTTACTCCATTGACAATCCGGCGTTGATGCCTTTTTACCCCATCGAGAGTTCGTTTGGAACCGAAGAAGAATATAAGACCAGGTACCCGGAAACAGCATTGATCGAAAAGTTTGGCGAAACCAATTTCAACCGGCTGGGCGGGTACGACAAAGTGATCCGCATACAGCTCGAGTCAGACTACCTGAGGCACCTTACCAAAATCGGGGCACGCAAAAAATACGGGGAAGAGCTCAGTGATGAGGTTGCCTCACGGTTGAAGTTCGAAATCGACACCATAACCAACATGGGGTTTCCGGGGTATTTCCTGATCGTACAGGACTTTATTAACGCGGCACGCCAAATGGATGTTGCGGTCGGCCCGGGTCGTGGATCAGCCGCCGGATCGGCTGTGGCGTACTGCCTGGGAATCACCGATATCGATCCGCTGAAATACGATCTTCTGTTCGAGCGATTCCTCAACCCGGACCGTATCTCAATGCCCGATATAGATATTGATTTCGACGACGAGGGGCGCGACAAGGTGCTCCAATGGGTTACCGAGAAGTACGGATTCGAAAAGGTCGCCCGCATCATTACCTACGGGACCATGGCTACAAAATCATCCATCCGCGACGTTGCCCGTGTGCACAAGCTGCCTCTGGCAGAAGCAGACCGGCTGGCGAAATTAGTTCCCGACAGGATTCCCAACGTAAAGAAAATAAATCTCCGGGAAGCCATTGAACACGTACCGGAGCTCAAAGAAGCCGCTAACAGCCCCGACCCGCTGGTGCGCGATACGCTCAAATATGCGGAGATGCTCGAGGGGAACGTGCGAAGTACCGGTGTGCACGCCTGCGGTGTTATCATCGGGCAAACCGATATCTCCGATATTGTCCCCATCAGTACAGCCGACGACAAGGAGACAAAGGAAAAATTACTTGTGACGCAATACGAAGGCTCCGTCATAGAAGAAACCGGATTGATAAAGATGGACTTCTTGGGGCTTAAAACCCTGACTATTATAAAGGATGCACTGGTAAACATCGAAACAACCCACGGCATCAAAATAGATATCAACACCATTCCGCTGGACGATCCAAAAACATACGAACTGTACAGTAACGGCCAAACCACAGGTACGTTCCAGTTTGAGTCGACCGGGATGCAGAAGTACCTGAAAGAACTTCACCCCAGCAAGTTTGAAGACCTGATCGCGATGAATGCCCTGTACCGTCCCGGCCCTATGGATTATATTCCTTCTTTTATCGCCCGCAAACAAGGCAAAGAGAAGATCGCGTACGATATTCCGGTAATGGAAAAATTTCTGGACGAGACCTACGGAATCACTGTCTACCAGGAGCAGGTGATGCTTTTATCGCGACTGCTGGCCAATTTCACCCGGGGTCAATCGGATGAGCTTCGCAAGGCAATGGGCAAAAAAATGGCGGACAAGATGGCCGCACTGAAAGAAAAATTTGTTTCCGGCGGGAAATCCAACGGCTACAAGGAAAAGGACTTGCAAAAGATCTGGACGGACTGGGAAAAATTTGCCCAATATGCTTTCAATAAATCGCACTCCACCTGTTACTCGTGGGTTGCCTACCAGACCGCCTGGCTGAAAGCGAACTATCCGTCGGAATACATGGCGTCGGTACTGTCCAATAACCTGAACAACATTACGGAAATCACCAAGTTTATGGACGAGTGCAAGGCTATGGGAATCAATGTCCTTTCGCCCGACATCAACGAATCGGTATTGAAGTTCTCGGTGAACAAATCCGGCCATATCCGCTTTGGGCTGGCTGCCATAAAAAGTGTCGGGCACGGAGCTGTAGAAAGCATTCTGGAAGAAAGAGCGAAAAACGGACCGTTCAAGGATGTTTTTGATTTTGTGGAACGGGTGAACTTATCTTCGTGCAACAAGAAAAACATTGAATCATTGGCACTGGCTGGAGCTTTCGATTCGCTTCCCGGAGTGAAACGGGAGCATTTCCTGTCGGTAAACAGCAAAGGCGAGGACTTTCTGGAAACACTTATTCGCTACGGGAACAAATTTCAGCAGGATAAATACCTATCGATGAATTCACTTTTTGGAAACGACACATCGTTTATGATCAGCCGCCCCGAACTGCCGAAAGTGGAGAAATTATCCGATCTGGTACGATTGAACAAAGAACGGGAACTTATCGGGATTTATCTGTCGGCCCACCCGCTGGATGATTACGAATTCCTATTGAATTATGTATGTACTTCCAGCTGCGCAATGCTGCAGGACCTGGTTCCGCTTAACGGCAAAGATGTCAGTTTCGGTGGCTTGGTTACCAGTGTGAGAGAGGGACAGACAAAGCGCGGAAGCCCTTACACGATCATGGCCATAGAAGATTATACAGGTAGCTGTGAACTGGCGTTCTTCGGAGACGATAGCGTAAATTTCGGGAAGTTTGCGCGACTCGGGCTCTCTATTTACGTAACGGCCAGGATCCAGCCCAAGCGCTTCCGGCAGGAGGAGCTGGAAATAAAAGTAAGCTCCATTAACCTGCTTTCGGAAGTGAAAGACAAACTGGTTACCAAAATAACGCTTCAGTTGCCGATTACCGAACTGGATGACACGATGGTTTCGGAATTATCGGCTCTGATGAAAAACAATTCGGGCCATTCGTTGTTATACTTCCACATTATCGGTGAAGCGTCCAACATGCACGTGCAGCTTTTTTCGCGTCCGTCTAAAATCCAGGTAGACAAACACCTGATAGACATTCTAAAAAATAATTTGCAGGTTGAATTTAAAATAAATTGAAATATTTCAGACAATTCATTGTACGACGCTACTTCGTCTGAAATCCGATACCTGACAGCTAAGCTGTCTAATCTCTGATAAACTAATTAAAACTAAAAACTAAAATAACTATGGCATTACAAATTACAGATGCAACGCTCAACGAAGTGTTGGCAACGGACAAACTGGTGGTTATCGATTTTTGGGCTGAGTGGTGCGGACCCTGCAAGATGGTTGGTCCCATCATCGATCAGTTAAGTGAAGAGTATAAAGACCGCGTAGTGGTAGGAAAAATTGATGTTGACAACAACGACGAAGCCACTTCAAAGTACGGCATCCGCAATATCCCCACCGTTCTTTTCATCAAAAACGGCGAGGTAGTGGACAAGGTAGTGGGAGCCGGAGCCAAAACCCTTTTCACCGAAAAAATGGAGAAAAATATTTGATGCTCCCCCTTTCTGAAGCATTCACTCACGGAGTCCCTTTTTTGGATCTCCGTGATTTTTTTTTGACAAGGTGAATACAAAAAAGGCGCCACATCCTTTCCGGACATGGCGCCTGTGTAATTTTCCGTATATCGATGGTGATCAATAGCGATTGCTTACCACATCCCAATCGATGATCTTCCAGAGCTCTTTCAAGTGATCGGCCCGGCGGTTCTGATAATCCAGGTAGTAAGAATGTTCCCAGACATCAAATCCCAAAATCGGTGTTAATCCTTTGGTTAACGGATTCCCCGCATTCGCTTCCTTTTCGATTGACAGCTTGCCACCGGCATCTTTTGCCAACCAAACCCATCCAGACCCGAAAACCGTAGCTCCTGCAGCGTTGAACTCTTCCTTGAATTTATCGAACGATCCAAACTGTGAGTTGATGGCTTCAGCCAGCTTTCCTTTAGGCTCGCCGCCACCATTCGGCTTGAACGATGTAAAGTAAATGTTGTGATTAAGGGTTTGTCCAGCGTTATTAAAAATGGCGCCGCCACTCTTCTTCACGATGGTTTCCAAATCTGCATTTTCAAATTCTGTTCCCACAACCAACTTTGGTGTTTGCCATAATGGAGTTCAACGGTTGTTTTACTGATTACCGGCTCTAAGGCATCGGTTGCATAGGGTAATGCTACTTTTTCAAATTTCATAGTTTCTTTATTTTTAAAATTATTATTTTCGTTGTTTGTTGCTTTTGAATTGTTGCATGTGATTACAGACGCCGCAAAAATTACCGCCAACAGAGAATACTTCATTGCTTTCATAATTGAAAATTTGATTGTTTGTATCCTAATAACGAAACAGCCGCAAAATTGTTCACGTTATTTAGAATGAGACTTAATAATAGACAAGAAAAAAACAGTCCGGTTATCAAAACCCGGACTGCCAAATAAGATCAACACATCAATAAATTATGCTTATTTGCATTTACTATTATCTATGACTAACCTCATTGAAATTTATGCTGTGGGAGGAACAGGAGGAAGCGAAAGGTCGTCGTTAACGTTCTTAGAATTATCCTCGCTCTGCAGTATTTCCTGAGAACGGGAAATCCAGGGACGTTTTCCGAAAATATGCTCCAGGTTCTCCGCGTAAATGATTTCCTTCTCAAGCAGGATCTGAGCCAGTTGGTGATGTCCATCGGCGTGTTTGAGCAACAATCCTTTTGCTCTTTCATATTGTTCGGCTATCATGACCTTAACTTCGGCATCGATAAGCTCCGCCGTGTTTTCGCTAAACGGCTTCTGAAAAGTATAATCCTGTCCCGACGAATCGTAATAGCTCAGGTTCGGCATCTTGTCGCTCATCCCCAGATAGGTTATCATGCCGTAAGCCTGTTTCGTTACCCGCTCCAGGTCGTTCATTGCTCCCGATGATATCTTGCCGATAAAAACCTCTTCCGCGGCCCGTCCGCCAAGCAAGGCACACATCTCGTCAAGCATTTGGTCCTTGGTGGTAATCTGCCGCTCTTCCGGGAGATACCATGCTGCGCCCAACGCCTTTCCGCGCGGTACAATAGTAACTTTAACCAGCGGATTGGCATGCTCCAGGAACCAGCTTAATGTTGCGTGTCCGGCTTCGTGGATAGCGATTGATTTTTTCTCGTCCTGCGTGATGATTTTGTTTTTCTTCTCCAGTCCACCAATGATCCGGTCAACAGCACTGATAAAATCTTCCCTTTCCACAAATTTCTTTTTATTTCGGGCGGCTATAAGAGCGGCTTCGTTACAAACATTGGCAATGTCCGCGCCGGAGAATCCGGGTGTCTGGCGTGCCAGAAACTCCACATCCACCGATTCGTCAATTTTAATGGGGCGCAGGTGAACCTTGAAAATCTCTTTTCTATCGTTCAGATCCGGCAACTCCACATAAATCTGCCGGTCGAAACGGCCGGCCCGAAGCAAGGCTTTATCCAAAATATCCACCCGGTTGGTAGCTGCAAGGATAATTACTCCGCTGTTTGAACCAAAGCCGTCCATTTCCGTAAGAAGCTGGTTCAGCGTATTTTCACGCTCATCGTTCGATCCAAAGTTGACGTTCTTTCCACGGGCACGCCCAACGGCATCTATCTCATCAATAAACACAATACAGGGTGACTTCTCCTTGGCCTGACGGAACAGGTCGCGAACGCGAGACGCCCCTACGCCAACAAACATTTCCACAAAGTCGGAACCGGATATGGAAAAAAAAGGAACGTTTGCTTCACCGGCAACAGCCTTTGCCAGGAGTGTCTTTCCTGTTCCAGGAGGACCTACCAGCAAGGCTCCTTTCGGAATCTTTCCACCCAGGCTGGTGTAATTGCCCGGACGTTTGAGGAACTCAACAATCTCCTGGACCTCCTCTTTTGCTTCAGATAGTCCGGCCACATCTTTAAAAGTGACTTTCGGACCGGCGTCCTTATCGAAAAGTTGTGCTTTGGATTTTCCCACACTGAAGATACCACCGCCTCCCCCTCCGGGACCACCTTGCATGCGTCGCATCATCCATACCCAGAAGACGATGATCAGCAGAAACGGTGCAAAGGTAAGCAACATACCCCAAATCTCCGAGGTAGTATCGAAACGGACTTTTATGTCGTACCCCTTTTCTTTCTTGACGGTATCAAGGAACTCCGAGGTTCCCTGTGTGGTGGGAATATTTACCTGTATAAACGGATTGGCGCCAAACTTGCCTGCCTCATCCCCAAAGACATAATTCACAGACTCGGAACGCACTTTGGCCTCGGCAATGTCTTTGTTGCTGTAAACAACGATACTCTCGATCCGGTTATCGGTTACGTATTCCTGAAAGTCAGACCAATCTACCTTTTTTATGGTTTTGTTTTGCCCGAAAAATAACATGCCGATAAGTCCCATTGACAAAATGGCGTATATCCAGTAAACATTAAAGGGCTGGTTGGGATTTGTATTTCCCAGCCCTCCGGGACGAACCGGCTTTTTTGATTTGTTGTTATCTTGATGATTTGGGTTGTTATTTTCCATTAACTTCTCCTGTGAAATTTTTGATGAATATATGTAACACTTCAGACGAAAATAAGTTTTAATCCAGTGCCGGAACTTGCTCCAATGAAGCGTCTTCCCACAGATGGTCGAGGTTGTAATAGTGCCGCAATTCGGGCACGAAAATATGCACAATAACCGTGCCGTAATCCATACCGATCCATTCGGCACGTTGTTTCCCCTGGACCCTGATGGGGTTTTCCCGGGTATTCTTTTTCACCACCTCTTCTACTGACTCTGCCAATGCTGAAACCTGGGTGGGTGTATTTCCTTCACAAATGACGAAATAGTCGCAAATTGCTCCCGGAATTCCTTTCAATTGAATTTGAGTGATGTTTTTCCCTTTCTTCTCCTGTATCCCTTCAATGATGCTTTGCACTAAGTTGTTGTTTTCTTTCATTCGCTGTTTTAATGAGTTACGTGTGCAAAGATAGTTGCTTTTTTATAAACAGCTTATCTTTCATACACAAAGATTGTGGCAAAAAGAATGCCAAAAAAAAAATCAAAAAAATAAACTCGCCAAAAGCGTGAATCCCAGTCCGCAAAACGCGATAATGGTTTCCATTACTGTCCAGCTTTGAAGCGTTTGTTTTTCGTTCATCCCCAAGTACTTCCCCACCAACCAGAATCCGCTGTCGTTGACATGCGAGAGCAACGTCGCCCCCGATGCGATGGAGATCACGACCAGCGCCCGCTGCGGATCATTTAACCCAAACTCCGCGATGATCGGAGAAATTATGCTGGCAGCAGTGATCATGGCTACCGTGGCAGATCCTTGTGTGACCCGAACCAACGCCGAAAGAATCCAGGCCAGCAAGATAGGCGGCAATGCAGAATTTGCCATGGACTCCGCCATCATTTGTCCGATACCGCTGTCAATCAACACTTGCTTCAAAACACCGCCAGCGCCGGTTATCAGAATAATGATTCCGGCAGGGCCGAGCGCCTTGGTGCTTAATTCAAGCACCTTTTGCTTGTCCATGCCCCTGCGGAGACACAAAAAGTAAGTAGCGATCAGCGTGGCAATGATTAATGCGGAAAACGGGTGGCCGATAAATTCCAGTATATCTGTAAAAACGGACCTGGGGACAACCTCTTTGGAGACAGCCACTGCTGTCACTGTGTTCAACAGAATCAACAGCAACGGAATAGAGATAATCAGGGCAATCGACCGGAACGACGGATAGCTTTCCGGATCGAATTGCGGTGGAACATCACCGGATGAATAAGGCGATTCCAGGTAAATCTTTTTAGAGATATACTTCCCGAAGATTGGTCCCGCAATTACCGCAGTGGGGATACCCAGAATAAATCCCATAAAAATAACCCAGCCCAACGGTACGCTGATGATATCTGCCACCGCAATAGGCCCGGGCGTTGGAGGGATAAAACTATGCGTTACCGCCAGTCCCGCTAGAAGCGGGATGGCGTAATACAACAACGAAAGTTTGGTATCGCGTGACAATGCGTACACGATGGGAACCAGAATAATAAAAGCAACATCCAGAAAAATGGGAATAGCCACTATGAAACCGGTTGTTACCATCGCCCAGGGAGCCCGTTCCTTACCAAACTTTTTCACCAGGTAATGCGCTAAGGATTCTGCTCCTCCCGAGCTTTCCAGCATTTGTCCGAAGATAGCTCCCAGCCCGACAACGGTAGCCACAAAGCCGAGCGTTCCCGCCATTCCTTCCTGAATGGACTTGGTGATGCTGCTGAGCGGCATCCCGGTAAGCACCCCCACGTATATGGAAGTGATCAACAAAGCAATAAATGCACTGACCTTGAGTTTCAAAACCAGGAATAGCAGTATCGCTACTGCGGAGACGACGATAAAAGTTAAAAAGAGTGTTGACATATTTACCGGTATGGAAGATTTCTGGTTTCAGGCCGTTTAAAGAGCGTGTTCATGGCAAATCCGAATGGAATTCAATGCCGATTCGGGTGTACACTTAACGGGTTGAATCCCTTGTAAAACGCAATCAGCGAAATAATAGAGTTCATTCGAAAAACCCTCATTCGCATCTCCTCCTGAAACCAATATGGTCTTGGTATCCGTGGTTACTTTTATGTTGTGAGGGTCTTGCGATGAAAAGAACACACTGGCATCTTCGAACCGGGCACTGAACCCGGCGTGAAACGGATAGCCGGCATGAAACGTGTTTCCTCCGTCAATCTTGACTACAACGTCCGAGTTATTGTAGCTCCACAACGCACTCACGTAGTCGTGATTACTTAATTTTCCCGGCAAGCACCGGGCTTCTATCCGGTCGGGAACACCGCAAACCCATTGAGCAAAATCGATGTCGTGGATAACCAAATCGAAGAGAGCGCCCCCCGAAGATCCAAACTCTTTTTGTCTCTCTTTCCATTGTCCCCAGATCGGTACGCCCGAGAAACGCGACAGGGTAAGAAATTCCAGGCGACCGTATTCATCCGAGTCTATCCACTTTTTTAACGTCTCGTAAGCCGGCATAAAACGAACCACATGTCCAACCATCAACACCTTGTTCTTGGAACGGGCAAGCCTGATCAGTTTCTCCCCTTCTTCGATATCGATGCAAAAAGGTTTTTCAATAAAAACGTTCGCTCCTGCCAGTAACGCCATTTCAGCCATCTCATAATGCAATGCTGTATGAACTGCAATAACACAGGCATCGGGCTTCTCCACTTTCAGGCATTCTGCAAAATCAGAATAAATGTTCACACCCGAAAGATCTTTTGCATCGACATTTCCGGTGGAGAAATTACCGGACTGCCCGGTAAGCTTTGTTAAAATGTCGCCGGGGACTTTATCAACAATGGCTTTCAAATGAAGACGAGGGTTTTTCAAAATATTCAACGTGTGGGTCATTCCCATGAACCCGAAACCAACAACAACTGTATTCATAAATTTATCCTATTTTCATTTTCAAGGTATATACCGAAGTTCGGGCAGTGATAAACAGTATGTCTCGTTTTTTCCCTCCAAAACAGACATTTGACGGGCTTTCTGGAACTTCAATCTCCCGGATAAGTTCACCTTCGGGGGAGTATACCCAAACCTTTCCCATGGTCAGGTAAACATTTCCCCGGTTATCAAGGGTCATGCCGTCAGAACCGTTGGGTGCAAAGAACGTCTTGTTGGCCAAAGTTCCATCGGGCTGGACGTCGTACTTCCATATCTTCCGGTCGTTTATATCGGCTACATACAACGTTTTTCCGTCGGGTGTGCCGATTAATCCGTTGGGTTGTTTATAATCGTCGATGACCCGGGTTATTTCTCCCTCCGGACTCAAGTAGTAGACTCCCCGTACATCCTGAACTTCGGTATGTCCCTCTCCCCAGTAATTCCGGTGATAATAAGGATCGGTGAAATAGATGCCCCCTTGGGGGGTAATCCACAGATCGTTGGGACCGTTCAACTGCTTACCGCCGTATTTTTCATGAACGATCTCCATTTTCTTATCGCTGCCAAACCGTACGATCTGATTGTGTAAATCGGCACAGGCTACCAATTGACCGTCGTCACCCACATACATCCCGTTGGATCTTCCGGTCTCCTCAGCCCACAGAGAAACGCCTTTACCCTCTTCCCAAAGATAAATACGATCGTTCGGCTGATCGGTGAAGTAGACTTTACCCTCTGCCGAAACGGCCGGGCCCTCGGTAAAGGCATAACCGGTCCCCACTTGTTCGATTTTCGCATTGTTGGAGATAATGCTCTTTTTCTGACCGAAGACGGCACTGCAAAACAATAAAAAAAATAATCCGGTAAATATTTTCATCTGCTCATGATTTATATTTTTTAGACGTCACACATTTGTTCCTAACTCTTTGCTCCCCCGCTATGGCGGGATTTTTACAACGTCCTACGGTGCCTACGGCCGTTTGTACCCCTGACGATACGGTCTTGCCAGCAATTTCGATGCCGCAACATTATTCGAAATTGTATTTTTTGAAGCATCCCATTTCACCTCACTACCCGTTTCGTACGAAATCGTTGCTAGCTGAACGGCGGTAGTGGATTGAAATGCATCTTCGATCTTACAACTCAACAAATTCTTGTTTCCCATTTTCACTGCCTGAATAAACTCCGCCAAATGTCTTTCCTGCATATCGGGCGTAGGAATATTCATTTCCTGATGTTGCCTGTTTTGTCCTAAAGACATCAGTAAAAGCTTGTTATCGGATGCGAAAAGCGTGGCTTTTTCTCCGTAGAAAAATACGCCGTTGTTGTATTGCGGATTCAGATCACCCGGGCCCCACAACCGGTGCTGCCAGATAACGGGACAACCGGTGAAATTCATGGTAGCTGTAAGCGTATCGGGGGTAGTTATTCTTCCTTTGAGAATTTCGAGGCTGCCTGTAGCGTAAATCGATTCCGGTACTTCAAAATCCATAATGGTGCGAATAATGTCGATGTGATGAATACCCCAGTCCACCAGGTGCCCGTTCCCGTATTCCTTTTCGAGTCTCCACGCCATATGTCCTATGGATGGCTTGTAAGGCAGTTTCGGAGCGGGGCCACACCAGGTATCCCAATCCAATGACGCCGGGGGCGATTGTACGGTCGTATCGGCATCGCCGGGACGATAATGAATTTGAGCGCCGACTTGATAAATTTTTCCGGTTGTTCCATCGTTTATTAACTCTTTTGCTTTTTTGAATGCCTCGCTCTGTCGGCGCTGGAAACCGATTTGCACGATGTTTCCCGCTTTCTGCGCGGCTTTCATCATGGCTTTTCCCTCTTCCACGTCGTAAGCCAGCGGCTTTTCGCAATAGATGGGCAATCCTTTTTCGCAGGCAGCGATGAACTGAAGGGCATGCCATTGCGGCGGTGTCCCAATCAGCACGGCTTCCAATCCGCTCATGTTCAACAAGTCGCGATAATCTTTGAATCCTTTCGGCCTGCTTCCTTGCAGGGTTTCGATTTCTGCGGCGCTGTTTTTCAGGTGCTCCGAATCGACATCGCAAACAGCTATAACCTCTACTCCACCTGCTTTCAACGCGGCTTTAGTTATCACCATCCCGTACCATCCGCTACCGATCAGCCCGATTTTTAACTTCGGAGTTTGGGCAAACAGCGGCATATGGAATCCGGATACAACAGCAGCCGTTCCCAGTGATGTTCTTTTGATGAAAGTTCTTCTGTCCATGTTATTGAGTTTTATGACAACTACTGCTTTCCTAATCTATCTTTTCAAATGAAGAATAAAACGTCAGCAGATTATTCGCCTGTTGCAAATATAGTTATATTGCACAGAAATACAACCATCGCCCCGATTTTAATTGAAATCAAAAACTCATTTCTTCTTTCGAATGACGGGAAAAAAGCAAATTAAACAGGAATATTGCAACTGGAAAACTATTCGAACAAAAAAATGTTATATGTTTATATGTGAAGAGAAGCCGACTGTTAAAAGCCAAAAGGTGGCCAGGGTCTGTTGACCGGTAGTGGGCGTCTGAAAATCACAACATAAAAATTTAAAGAATCAAAGAATCTATGAAAAATCTTGAAACTTCTTTCATGGGAATAAAACTGGACAATCCGGTTATCTTAGGTGCCAGTAATATGTCGTCTCACCTCGACCAGTTGAAAAGGGCGGAAGAGCAAGGTGTTGGAGCAGTGATCTACAAAACGTTGTTCGAAGAGCAGGTACAACTGGAGAATCTGCAATTGGACGAGAGGTTAAGCCAGTACGAACATATTCACGCTGAAATGACCACTACTCATCCCGATGTGAATTTTTCCGATATCGATTATCATTTGTCAAGACTTCGTAAAGCAAAAGAAAGTTTATCCGTACCGGTATTTGCCAGTCTTAATGCCGTGAATAGGGAATCCTGGATAAGTTATGCCAAAATGATTGAACAAACCGGCGTTGACGGGATTGAAGTGAACCTGTACCAGACGCCGGTCGATTTTGACAGGAGCGGAGAAAGTGTTGAAAACAATCAGATAAGTATCGTTGAGGAGATAAAGAAAGCCCTATCCATCCCCATAAGCGTGAAGCTGAGTTCGGATTATACGAACATCCTTCATTTTGTGAAAAGACTGGACGAGGCAAAGGTAGATTCCTTAGTTCTTTTCAATGCATTTTTTCAACCCGATATTGACATACAAAAAGAAAAGCATAAAAAAGTTTTTAACCTTTCCCAAAAAGGCGATTATAAAAAAACACTGAGGTACACCGGAATGCTGTACGGCAACATCAAGGCCGATATTTGCAGCAGCCGGGGTGTTTTCACCGGAGAAGATGTGGTAAAGCTGATCCTGTCGGGAGCAACAACAGTACAGGTTGTCAGCTCCGTATACAAACATGGCGTAGAAAGGATCGCAGCCATAAACAAAAGCATAGCGGAGTGGATGCAACAGAAAGGCTACAACAGCCTCGATGGGTTCAGGGGCAAACTGGCCAATATCAACTTAGACAAAAACGAACATTCACTGGTTTACAAAAGAGCACAGTATGTTGATTTGATGCTGACGTCGGAAACAATTTTTGGAAACTTTCAATAATCCTCCTGTATTCATACAACAAAACCCACTAAGCAACACGGCTTTAGTGGGTTTTGTTTATATCCGGCGTAACAAGACGTAAACGCAGATTAGAGTGTCTGCAGTTTCAGGTTTCTCCAGAGCACTTTGATACCGCCGCCATCATGGATTTGCAGAGCAATGCGGCCCTGTGCATTCCCGATTTTTTCGTCGGTCAGATCCACCATTTCCTCACCGTTGAGATAGGTTTTCACGTTGTCTCCATTTACAACAATGCGTAAGGTGTTCCAATCGCCCACTTTCAGGATTTCCTCTTTTTCGTCAGGAATCTGCACGAGCCAACCCCTTCCGTAAGACTCATAAATACCTCCTGTGTCGTTTCCTTTGGGAGCGACTTCAACCTGCCAGCCGTTCACAATAGCGCCCGGCTCGATAAATGAACGAATGAAAACCCCCGAATTACCATCTGCCTCCTGCTTGAAATCAACAGACAGGTCAAAATTATCGTAATATTCGCGCGTTGCCAGGTAGCCGTATTGTTTATCGGGACCGCTTTCACAAACCAACAATCCGTCCTGTACATACCATTTTTCGGTTCCGTAGGCTTCCCATCCGGCCAGATCAACTCCGTTGAAAAGAGTAACTTCTTTGGTTTTTCGGGGAAGCTCTTTGATTTTCACGTTGCGGAACCAGGCTGCAGATCCGTGGTCCTGCAAGCAGATAACACCTTTGCGAGCCAGGCCGTATTCGGGAGCATTTTCCCATTTACCGCTGTTTTTACGCGCAAACCAATCTTCTGTCCATGCTTCAAATTCGACAACTTTCTCACCGTTCAGCCAATGTTCAACGTGTCCGTTATCGAAAACGATCTTCGATGTGTTCCATTTTCCGGCCGGCTTAATCATGAGTTTCGCCGTATCGGGGACATACATGGCGTAATCGGCTGCGGTTTTCTGCCATTCTTCCAACGGCTCGGGAAAACCCAGGTTGTCGATTAACTGATATTCCGGTCCCGTAACGTACGGTACTGCAAATTTGGGATGTTCAACCACATGATACAGCACGCCGCTGTTTCCGCCGTCGGCGATTTTCCAATCCCACACCAGTTCAAAGTTTTCATACAGTTTGCTTGTTACAATGTAACCGTGTTCATCGGCACCCTCGCCTTTTGCCTGAATCATGCCGTTTTCGGCAAACCACGGTGCGGTTAACGAATCGCCGTTGTAATCGCGCCAGCCGTTCAGGGTTTCTCCATCGAAAAGGAGTTGCCAGCCTTCGGCTCTTTCAGCTTCCGTCAACACATTGTGTTTTGCGGAAGGTTCACAAGATGCAAATACCATTGTCATAAACAGTGTTGCGCACAATAAAAAAAAATTTGATTTCATCTTTTTCTGATTTTATAAGTAAACGTTAGAAAAAAAAAGTAGCTATTAAAAAAAATTGCAGCCGTCTTCACCATCGACTACTTTCGGGATACCGGGAGCGATCCGTTTAAGAGCTCGTTATAAACGTTGGGATTGCTGAGGATACGTAACCCTTCCCTGAAAATATCATTTTCGTCGTTAATAATAACAAAATAGGCGGAAGAATCAAACAGGTCACGAGCCATCAACGCCTTAAGCTGCAATTTCAAAAATTGTTCCGATTTTCGGAATTGCTCGTCGTTCCATTCCATTTTTTCTTCTTTTACCATTTCTTTCATCCGGGTTATCATGGATTCGGGAATCCGGTAATCCGACTTGAATTTTTGAACATGGGGATAAGATCTTAACAATCTTGAACGGTTCCTGTCCACTTCGGCAATAGCGAGCTTATTGACTATGCCCCGACCAACAAGGTTGCGGTGCAACTGGGTCACTGCATTCGTGTCGATGGGCACAAAAAAGTCGGGCATGATACCTCCCCCTCCGTAGACAGTACGCTCGTTGACGAGTGTTTTGAACTTCAAGGAATCGGGGAAGCGGATACTGTCGGCGTGTAACATTTCTCCGTGTTGTAAGCGGTTGGAGAAATCGCGGTTGTACTCATCGATATTGCCTTCTTCGTACGGCTTCTGGATACTTCTTCCTGTGGGTGTGTAATACCGGGCAACGGTTAACCGGATCATCGTTCCATCGGGAAGCGGAAGTTGGCGCTGTACCAAACCTTTTCCGAAAGTCCTGCGTCCCACCACAACACCCCGGTCCCAATCCTGGACGGCTCCAGCCACAATCTCGCTTGCCGATGCCGATCCTTCATCCACCAGGACAACCAGGTTTCCCTGTTCGAAGCTTCCCGCCGATGTTGTACGTAAATCATACCGCGGCTGGTTTTTCCCTTCGGTATAAACCACCAATTTCCCGGCACCCAGAAATTCATCCACAATGTCCGATGCCGTTTGCAAAATACCGCCGCCGTTTCCGGTCAGGTCGAGGATGAGGTTTTTCATTCCCTTCGTTTTCAACTCTTTTTCTGCTGCGAGAAACTCTTCGGATGAACTGATCCCAAAACGGCTTAAGCGGATGTATCCGGTATGCTGATCCACCATGTATTTGGCATCGATACTGTAAATGGGAATCTTGTCGCGGACGATTCTGAAATCCAGCAACTGCGGAGTTCCGCGACGCAGGACTCTCACGTCCACGGTTGTGCCCTTGGGGCCGCGAAGCATCTTAATAACATCCTGGTTGTCCTTCTTTACACCGGCAATAAGCGAATCGTTCACGTAAATAATTTTGTCTCCGGGCAGGAGGCCCACCTTTTGTGAAGGTCCACCGGAAATAACCTCCATGACATAAAGGGTGTCGGTAAGCATGTTGAATGAAATCCCGATACCGTCAAAATTGCCTTGCAGCGGTTCGTTCATCGCTTTCACCTCATCTTTGTTGAGGTAAGAGGAATGCGGGTCGAGCTCAAGCAACATGGCTCGTATGGCCACTTCTGTCAGACGGGATGGTTCAACGTCATCGACATATAAACCGTTTATCATCTGTAGCGTTCTCTCCAGCTTTACCCCATCGGGAGATAAACGGGATTGACCAAACGACAACGTGGATACCAGAAGAAGTACACCAAGAAAAAGGGCTGTCTTATACATTATTATTCTGTTGTTATTCAAGCATCATTCCTTTTGGAACAAATGCGCTCACATCGTGTCCGTAACGCAGCAACTCACGCACATGGGAGGAGCTGATGTGCGTAAACTCAGGTTCGGTAAACAATACAAATGTTTCTATTCCCGAAATCATCCGGTTCATATCGGCTATGGTCTTCTCGTACTCGAAATCATTGACCGAGCGGATTCCCCTTAATATGAATTTTGCGTCCATCTTCCGGGCAAATTCCACGGTGAGCGAATCGTAACTTTCTACTTTCACCCGGAGTTCATCCTTATAATAGTTTTCGATCATCTCCATCCGTTTCTCCAAGGCGAAGTAGGTCTTTTTAGCTTCGTTCACGCCAATTGAAATTACGATTTCATCGACCAGCTCCAACCCGCGCCGTACCAGTGACTCGTGTCCGATAGTGAACGGATCAAAAGTGCCGGGGAATAACGCAATCCGGGGAGGGGACGGTTTGACAAGAGGGCGATTTGGCGAAAGGGCGGCTTGGCGACTTGAAGAGGGGGCAGGTCCTATAGTGTTCATTTTCCGGGATTATTTATCGTATCTACAATTATTCCACAAACTACGCTTCCTCCTCAACAACCAGGTTCTCTATGATAAAAGTCTGCCGGTCGGGAGTATTCTTACCCATATAGAACTCGAGAAGCTCTTTGATAAGATCTTCTTTCCGCATAGATACCTTGTCAAGCCGCATATCTTCCCCGATAAAATTCTTGAACTCGTCGGGAGAAATTTCACCAAGACCCTTAAATCGGGTAATTTCAGGATTAGGACCGAGCTCTTCGATGGCGGCAAGCCGTTCCTCCTCCGTATAGCAATACAGGGTTTTCTTTTTGTTACGCACACGGAAAAGGGGTGTTTGAAGAATATAAACGTGTCCTTTTTTTACCAGGTCGGGAAAAAATTGCAGGAAAAACGTGAGCAACAACAGGCGAATGTGCATACCGTCTGTATCGGCATCGGTAGCAATGATTACCTTGTTGTAGCGCAATCCATCCATGCCGTCCTCGATATTTAGGGCAGCTTGCAACAGGTTGAACTCCTCGTTTTCATAAACGATTTTTTTGGTCAGCCCGAAAGAGTTTAACGGCTTGCCCCGAAGACTGAAAACAGCTTGTAGGTTGGGATCTCTACTTTTGGTGATGGAACCGCTGGCTGAATCGCCTTCCGTGATGAAAATACAGGAATCGTCGAGATTATTCCCTTTTGAATCGTTATAATGGATGCGACAGTCGCGCAGTTTCCGGTTGTGCAGGTTTGCTTTTTTTGCCCGTTCCCGGGCTAACTTTGTTACCCCGGCAATGGCTTTCCGTTCTTTTTCGGAATCGAGTATTTTTTTCTGAAGGATATCGGCCGTTTCCAGGTGTTTGTGCAGGTAGTTATCCAACTCTTTCTTCAGAAAATCGCTCACGTATTTATTGACCGAAACCCCGTCGGGAGTCATGTCCTTTGACCCGAGCTTTGTTTTTGTCTGCGACTCAAAAACCGGCTCTTCGATTTTCACACTGATGGCGGCCACCATCCCGTTCCGGATATCGGAGTATTCGAAATTTTTGGTGAAATATTCCTTGATAACCCTGGCCGTCGCCTCACGAAAAGCGGAGAGGTGCGTTCCGCCTTGTGTGGTATGCTGACCGTTGACAAATGAGTAGTACTCCTCGCCATACTGATTGGAATGGGTGATCGCCACTTCAATATCGTCGCCGTAAAGGTGGATGATGGGGTAAAGGATCTCGGTCGTCAGGTTGTCGTTGAGCAGGTCTTCGAGCCCGTTTTTTGAATAAAACTTCTTGCCGTTAAACGTAATGGTCAGTCCCGTATTCAGGAAAACGTAATTTTTAAGCAGGGGCTCGATATGTTCGTCGCGATAAACATAATCCCCAAAAATATCGGTGTCGGGAGTAAACTCGATAACGGTTCCGTTGCTTTGTGAAGAAGATTGCTGCGGGCTATCGTTTACCACATGTCCTCGCTCATACTCGACACTTTTCGATTCCCCTTCCCGAAAGCTTTCAATCAGGAACCTGGACGATAACGCGTTTACCGCTTTGATACCCACACCGTTTAATCCTACGGATTTTTTAAATGCTTTGGAGTCGTACTTGGCTCCGGTATTCATTCGGGAGGAAACATCCAGTACTTTTCCTAACGGGACACCACGCCCATAATCACGCACGCTCACATTCCCGGAATCAATGCGGATCTCTATGTTCTTCCCAAAACCCATCCGGTATTCGTCAATGGAGTTATCCATCACCTCCTTTAGCAGCACGTATATACCGTCGTCAGACGAAGAGCCGTCTCCCAGTTTACCAATATACATCCCCGGACGCCGGCGGATATGCTCACGCCACTCCAGGGTCACGATGTTCTCTTCGCTATAATTCAGTATCGCTTGTTCTCTTTCAAACTCAGTCACTTTTACTCTCTCTCCTATAATTTTTTTCTGCGCTTCTTGACATCCAAATTTGTTTCTTCTCTGTAATTACAAATCTTTTATAAAAGCACGGCGCGTTTTGTGATGCTTCGCCTCCAGGTCGTCCCACATGGATTGCACTTTGTTGTTTACTGCCAGCTCGGGATTGCTTTCCGCATATTCAAACCCCAACCGGACGGCTTCGGGGATAAACTGACTAAAAATAAGCGCATTCACACCTTTACCCTGGTATTCAGGATCAACGCCGATAAGCAGCAAGTCGAGCACTTTATTGTCATTCCCTTTCAATGCCCGGTATAAATGGTACCACCCGGTAGGAAGGAATTTTCCACCCGATTTCTGCAGCGCTTTTGCCAAACTGGGCAATCCGATTCCCACCCCCACAAGCTTGTTATCTTCTTCACGCAGCACGAGCGACAGGAAATTCAACCGCAGCATGGGAATATACATGTTCACGTAGTAGTCGATCTGCGCTTTCGACAACGGAACAAAACCGTATAAATCTTTGTAGGAACGGTTTAATAATTCGAATATCTCGTGTGCATAGGGCCAAACATCCTTTTTACTTTCAAGCTTGACAACATTTAACCGGAAGCGTTTTTTTACTATTTCAGCAACACGAACAAACCGTTCCGGAACCTCTTTAGGGATCGAAATCAGAAACTCATACCAGTCCTGGTCCTTTTTATAGCCCAATCTTTCAATATGATCAACATAGTAAGGATAATTGTAGATGGTTTGCATGGTACCTATCTGATCAAAACCATCGATCAGCAAGCCCTCGTAATCGAAATCGGTGAACCCCATAGGCCCGTGCAACTTTTCCATACCGCGAAAACGGGCCCATTTTTCGGCTTCCTGAAAAAGCGCGTCCACTACTTCCGGGTCATCAATGAAATCTACAAAACCAAAACGGGCGTTCTTTTCGTTCCAGACATTGTTCGCTTTATGGTTGATCATTACTGCAATCCTGCCCACGATCTTTCCCTCCCGGTAAGCCAAGAAATAAGCAGCGTCGCAATGCTCAAAAGCCGGATTCTTATCCCGGCTCAACGTGGCAATTTCATCGTAAACGAGCGGCGGAACAAAAAAATCGTTTCCTTCGTATATATCGATACTGAACTGGACAAACTGCCTCAGCGTATCTTTATCCTTTACTTGTCTGATTTCTACTGACATACTTTCTATAATTTTCGCGTATATAATAATTGACGGTTTAATTATCACAAAACTCTATAAACGGCAAAGATAATGAATTTTAGAGAATGTTTGAATTTTCAAAACCATTTTACTTGCATATCCAAAAAAATAGCTAATTTTGCATTCTTAAAATGCTCATTTAAAAAATGATTAATCGAATTTTAATTCGTACCCGGATAGTACAGATTGTTTACGCCTGGTATCAGAACAGGAATAAAGATTTACGTACAGTCGAAAAAGAACTTCTGTTCGGACTACAAAAATCTTACGATCTTTATTATTACCTTCTTCTGTTAATGGTTGAGCTGACAAAAGCTTACGATGCACGTATAGAGGCCAAAAGAAACAAGTATCTTCCTACGGATGAGGATTTAAATCCCAATACCCGGTTGATCGAAAACAAATTTATCCGGCAGCTTTCGCAAAACCATCAGTTCAATAAATACCTGAATGAGCGTCCCATGTCGTGGAGCGAGCACGATGTATTTGTAAAAAACCTGCTCGATGAAATTCTGACGTCCGATGTTTATGCAGAATATGCCAACGAAACAACAACGAATTATAACGAAGACAGGGAGTTTTGGCGAAAGGTCTTCAAACAGTTTATCCACAACAACGAAAAACTGGACGAAATCTTGGAAGATGAGAGCATCTTCTGGAACGATGATATTGAAATTGTTCAGACTTTCGTAATGAAATCCATCCGGCAATTTTCGGAGGAAAACGGGGAAAATCAACGCCTGTTGCCGATGTTTAAAGACGACGAAGACCGTCAATTCGCATTGAAACTGCTTCACGACACCATCCTTAATGAAACGAAATACCGTCAGCTGATCGAGCACCACAGCGAAAAATGGGATTTCGACCGTATCGCTTTTATGGATATGATTGTCATGCAAATTGCGTTGGCAGAGATACATACTTTTGAAACGATCCCTACCAGTGTATCGCTCAACGAATACATCGAAATTGCAAAATCTTACAGCACCCCCAAGAGCGGCACCTTTGTCAACGGAATTTTAGACGCAATTGTGGCCGATCTCAGGAAAAATAATATTATTTTTAAACATTAATTTCAAACACTTTAAAACATTATTCGTATGGATATTTTATTACAGGCAGCTACAGGCGCAGGAGGAGGAATGGGGACATCGTTGTTGATGATGGTGGCTATCATCGCCGTATTCTACTTCTTCATGATCCGTCCACAACAGAAAAAACAAAAAGACGTGCAGAGAGCCCGCGAAGCCATGAAAGTTGGCGACAAGGTAGTGACTTCAGGCGGCATTCACGGACGCATAAAAGAGATTGGCGATAGCTGGTTTTTGGTAGAGGTAGCCGATGGCGTTAAACTGAAATTCGAAAAAACAGCTGTTTTTGCCTCTTCATCCGAAGTGACTACACCTTAAGAAACCGTTTGTTCAATTATGGATTTGGCATCAACCAAGGATAGATGGATTGCGAAGATACGATCGTTCTTTTCCAGGTTAAACTGGAAAAACATTCTTCTTTTTTTCGGATTCTTCATACTGGCTTTTATTTTTTGGTTGATGTTGTTTTTCCAACGCGACATTGAAGCCACCTACAAAATTCCACTGAAATACACGAATATCCCCGACGATGTGGTTTTTGATGCTGCGTTGCCCGGCGATATTGAAATACGTGTTTCCGACAAAGGATCGGAAATATTTCGGTACACCTTTACCTTGAACGATTCTGTTGAGATTGATATTGCCAAGTACAAGGAAGAACGGATCAACAACCTGCAGGGAACCGAGCTGATGCAACTCATTCGGAAAAAATTATCGCAAAGCACAAACCTTAAAGCGTACTACCCCATAAACATATCGCTGGCCACCTCCAAGCTTCAAAAGAAAGAACTGAAAGTGGTTTTCGACGGAGTCATAACAACCAGCCGCAGTAATCTGGTGGCCGACAGCGCCACCTTTCTGCCCGGAACCGTAACTGCTTACGGTTCTCAACACCAGTTGTCGGAAATTTCGTCAGCAGTGACCGAGTACACCCTGATAAACAACCTGAAAGCTACATCTCAGCTGAAAGTGAAAATCATGCCCGTGAACGGAGTCAAGTTCATCCCCAACGAGGTAGAAATTTATATCCCCGTTCTGGAATATACGGAAAGAAGATTCGAAGTTCCTGTGACGGCTAGAAATATTCCCGACAACATCGACGTGAAATTTTTCCCATCACAAACCGAAGTGTCGTTCTCGGTAACGCTGGAAGAATACAAAAAAATTGCTCCCGAAGATTTCGAGGTTGAACTGGATTACAAGAAGTTCTTCAAAAATGAGGACGGCCGAGTAGATCTGGAACTGTCAAAAAGCCCCTCGGCCATACGCAACGTCAAGCTATCTCCCTCCTCGGTTGAGTTTCTTTTAGAAAGCAGATAAAATGATAAAATTAGGGGTTACAGGTGGGATCGGAAGCGGAAAATCAGTTGTCTGCGATCTGCTTCGCATGCAGGGTATTCCCGTTTATAATGCCGACCGGGAGGCCAAAAACCTGAACGACATTTCTCCCGTAATCCGCGAAAAACTGATCAACAGCTTCGGTCCGGACCTTTACCTGGAAAACAGGCTCGACCGGAATAAGCTGGCCAATCTTATCTTCAACAACGAAGAGAACCTACGCACGGCAAACGCTATCATTCATCCTGAACTGGCAAAACATTTCGAAGAATGGGCGGATCAACGAAAGCACCATCCTGTTGTAGCCATAGAAGCGGCAGTTTTGTTCGAAGCCGGATTCCAATCTATACTGGATAAGACCATCATCGTTCTGGCTCCTCTGGAAACACGCATTGAACGGGTGATAAAAAGAGATCATCTTACCGGAGAACAAATAACGGCACGCGCCAACAGCCAAATGAGTGATGAAAAAAAAATAGAATTGGCCGATTTTATCATCCTCAACGACGGACAACACTCGCTTTTGAAACAGGTTGCCCGAATCCTGAAAGATATATCAATCTTCTGTTAATACGGAGGAGAAAGGCGATCGAGCCGTAGAAAAAGGTATCAATCAGTCACTTAATTAAGTATTTTTATGCTTTTTACAAGAGACGTTAAAAACAATTTCACTACTTTTGTACCGGATTTAGGTTATTTAGTGGGCTTTCGCATGGAAGTTATTCATTTAAAATTCAAGAAATGATAGAAAAAATTGGAACCAATGCCGGTAAAGTCTGGACATTGCTGGATGAGGCCGGAACACAAAACGTAAAAGATCTGAAAAAATCTTCAAAATTAACGGACAAAGATCTTTATGCTGCTCTTGGCTGGTTGGCCAGAGAAGGAAAAGTAGCGCTGGTGGAAGACGGAAAAGAAGTGTTTGTTTCGCTGATATAACAAACAATCAACCAACGTTTAAAGAAAAAAATCAAGTGAAAGCCGCCTTTGGAGACGGCTTTTTTTGTATCTCTTTTTTTCTACGTTCTATTTTTATCCGCTATCTTTACCGAAAATTAGTACCTTTCTCCGCAAAGCGCGTCAAACATGAACGATTCTCAACTCCATACCCACCTCACAAAACTGCTCCCGAAAGAACAGGTTTTTACCGATGAATTGTATCGTCTGACCAAAGGAACCGATGCCGGATTATACCGGCTTGTTCCCAAGGCAGTGGTAAAAGTCAACACGGAAGACGAAGTTATCCGGCTGTTGCAATTTTGCAGTAAAGAAAACGTCCCCGTAACTTTCAAAGCCGCGGGAACAAGTTTGAGCGGACAAACCGTTTCCGATTCTATCCTGATGGAAATCGGGCAGGGATTTGAGTTTTCAGTCATAACGGACAACGGGAAAACGGCCACTTTCGGCGCGGGTCTTACCGGAACGGCAGCCAACCGTATGTTGCAGCGCTACCGGCGAAAATTAGGCCCCAAACCGGCATCCATCAACTCGGCGAAAATTGGAGGCATTATTGCCAACAACGCCAGCGGTTCGAGTTACGGCATCCGTTACAACAGTTACCATACCGTGAAATCGATGCGGATAATCTTTGCCGACGGGACGCTGTTGGACACGTCCGATAAAGCGAATTGCGATAGTTTTCTGAAATCACATCCCGCACTCGTGGCTCAAATCGAAAAACTTCACCGCGAAGCAACCGAAAATGAATCGGTAAAATCGCGTATTTCGGAGAAATTCCGGTTGAAAAACACGTGCGGCTACGGCGTAAATTCGTTAATAGACTTCTCCGATCCCGTAGATATCCTGCAACACTTGATGATCGGCTCGGAAGGTACACTGGGGTTTGTATCGCAAGCCACGTTTGTAACTGTTCATGATGCGCCTCTCAAAGCTACCGCCATGCTCTATTTCCATAACTTGCGCGATGTGTGCGAAACCATTCTACCGTTGCGTTCGTGTTCGGTGAGCGCCGCTGAATTGATGGACAGAAATGCCTTGCGTGCCGTGGAAAATCAAGAGGGGATGCCTGCCGAACTGAAGTCACTTCCGGAGGGTGCGGCGGCATTGCTTATCGACACCTCTGCCGACGACGAAGAAACATTGTTTGCCCGGATGCGCGACATTGAAGCAAAACTGGCGCACATTCAAACGCTTTATCCCATCCGGTTTACGACCGACAAGCACCTTTATAACCTCTACTGGAACGTGCGTAACGGGCTGTTTACTTCTGCAGCCGCATCTCGCCCGCCTCACACGGCAAGCATTATTGAAGACATTGCCTTTAGCGGAGAAATTTTAGGCGACGCACTGACCGACGTGCGCGAACTGTTGGCGCGGACGGGATATGCAGATGCCGTAATGTGGGGTCACTTGCTGGATGGGAACGTTCATTTTACCGTTTTTCCGGATATAAATTCGACGGAAGGTGTGGATAAGTATGCCCGTTTTATGCATGAACTGGCCGATCTGGTGGCTGTCAAACACAACGGTAGCCTGAAAGCCGAACACGGAACGGGACGAAACATGGCACCTTTCGTGGAAAAGGAATGGGGTACGGAGATTTACGGGCTGATGAAACGCATAAAATCGGCTTTCGACCCAACCCACATATTGAATCCGGGAGTAATTATCAACGACGATAAAGACGTTTTCATCAAGAACCTGAAAAACATTCCCGATGCCAACCCGTTGATTGATAAATGTATCGAATGCGGATTTTGCGAAGCAACTTGTCCGTCAAAGAACTTAACCCTTACACCGCGTCAACGTATTGTGGCGTATCGCCGATTAGCGGAATTGGCCGATAGTAACTTCGACAAAAGATCGCGTGAAAAATGGGTGGGAGAGATGGCCTATGAATTCAACGAAACCTGTGCTACCGACGGACTTTGTGCCATGGCCTGTCCTGTGAATATCGATACGGGATCGCTGGTAAAAGAACTTCGCTGGAAAGAGAACGGAAAATTTACGAACCGCATGGCAAGCAGTATAGCCAATAACATGGCACCGGTAACGTCAATGATACGCGGATTGTTGAAAATTCCCCATTTCATCGCGAAAAGCGTAGGTTACAATCAAACGGAAAAGATAACAAAAGGGTTATACAAAATGGGCGACGGCCTCTTTCCCTTATGGACTAGACATACGCCCTCGGGAAGCCGGAAAATTGACCGCAACATTTTTCCGGCTCACAGCGCCGATGCGCCCGTAGTGGTTTATTTCCCATCGTGCATCACACGCTCCATGGGGGGACAGTCTTTCGGGTACGCAGAAACAGAGGATGTCCCTTCGAAAATGCTTTCGCTGTTGCGAAAAGCCGGGTATACGGTTATAATCCCGGAAAGGAAAAATAACCTGTGCTGCGGAATGGCATTCAGCAGTAAAGGCTTTCGCAAGCAAGCGCGGCAGAAAGAATCGGAGCTGAACGGCGCATTGCTCAAAGCGAGCCGGAACGGTGAATTGCCTATCGTGTGCGACATGAGCCCCTGTCTGCTACACATGCGTGAAACACTCGACTCCCGCTTGAAACTGTACGACCAGGTAGCGTTTATCCACGATTTCCTGTTGGACAAACTGACCTTCGAAAAGCAACCCGTCTCCATCACCATTCACACCACGTGCAGTTCAACGAAAATGCACCTCGAAGAAAAACTCTATACTGTCGCTGCTCTTTGTGCCGAGAAAGTCATCGTCCCCGAAAACGTTTCGTGTTGCGGATGGGCAGGCGATCGCGGCTTTTTCTATCCCGAGCTGAACCGTTCGGCGCTCGCCTCCCTTAAGCACGGCACCGGCGACGCCACCGAAGGGTATTCCAACAGCCGCACCTGCGAAATCGGCTTGTCGATAAACAGCGGCATAACGTATAAATCACTGGTATATCTGGTGGATAGGGCCTCGAAGAGGAAGTTTCTTTCGTAGATTGTTTGTATCTTTGCACCCTCAATCAGCAAATTCACATTATGAACATCGGAAGTATCCTTCAGACTGCCATTATCAGCGCAATAAAAGAATTGTACGGAGTGGATGTAAACGCATCGCAAATCACACTTCAGAAAACAAAGAAAGAATTTAAAGGGCATTTTACCCTGGTAACCTTTCCTTTGTTAACGATTTCGAGGAAGAATCCCGAACAAACGGCACAGGAGATCGGCACCTACTTGGCCGATAAATCGCCCGTTGTTTCGGAGTACAATGTGATAAAAGGTTTTCTAAACGTAACGATTGCCTCGAAAGTATGGCTTGATCTGCTCGAGAACATCGATAAAAATCCCGAATTCGGCTTCACTCCTGTTGCCGATGATGCACCCTTGTTTATGGTGGAATATTCATCGCCCAACACCAATAAACCGCTTCATCTGGGACACATCCGCAACAACCTCCTGGGACATTCGCTCTGCGAAATACTGAAAGCCAACGGCAAACGGGTGGTAAAAACCAACATTGTGAACGACCGGGGTATCCACATCTGCAAATCGATGCTGGCCTGGCAGAAATGGGGAAATGGGGAAACACCCGCATCATCGGGCAAGAAAGGCGACCACCTTATCGGCGAGTACTATGTGCTTTTCGATAGAAAATACAAAACCGAACTGGCCGGGCTGCAGGCTGCCGGACTATCGAAAGAGCAAGCCGAAGCACAATCGGTTCTGATGGAAGAAGCCCGCGAGATGCTGCGTCAATGGGAGGCGAACGATGCCCAAACCGTAAATTTGTGGAAAACGATGAACGGATGGGTGTATGCGGGTTTCGATGAGACGTACGAAAAACTGGGGGTCTCGTTCGACAAGATCTATTACGAGTCGCAAACCTACCTGGCGGGAAAAGAGGAGGTACTTCGCGGATTGAAAGAGGGTATTTTCCATCGACGTGAAGACGGGTCGGTATGGGCCGATTTAACCCATGAAGGGCTTGATGAAAAAATCCTTCTTCGCTCCGACGGAACTTCGGTGTACATGACGCAAGATATCGGCACAGCGAAGCTCCGGTTCGATGATTACCCCATCGACACCATGATTTACGTGGTTGGAAATGAACAGAACTACCATTTCCAGGTGCTCTCCATACTGCTCGACAAGTTAGGCTTTGAGTTCGGAAAAGGATTGGTCCATTTCTCCTACGGGATGGTGGAACTGCCGGAAGGCAAGATGAAATCGCGCGAAGGAACCGTAGTAGATGCCGATGATTTGATGGCCGAGATGATTCAGACCGCCCGCGAAACTTCGGAAGAGCTCGGAAAACTGGACGGTGTAACACCTGAGGAAGCCGATCGTGTTGTAGCCATGATTGGAATGGGGGCACTGAAATATTTTATCCTGAAAGTAGATCCGAAGAAAAACATGACTTTCAATCCGAAAGAATCCATTGATTTTAACGGAAATACCGGCCCGTTTATCCAATACACCCACGCCCGAATCAAATCGGTTTTGCGTAAAGCGGAAGAACAGGAGATTCCTGTTCCTGAATCGTTGCAGGCAGACATTGTTCTTTCTGAAAAAGAAGAAGGACTGGTGCAGTTGCTGGCTGAATTTCCGGATATCGTTAAACAGGCCGGAAGCGAATACAACGTGTCGCTGATCGGCAATTACGTGTACGATCTGGCCAAGGAATTCAACCAGTTCTATCACGATTTTCCCATGCTGCGAGAAAAGGACGAAGCCCTCCGTGCATTCCGCCTGCTGCTTTCGAAGAACGTAGCCTTAATCATCAAAAAAGGAATGTCGCTCTTCGGCATCGATGTGCCGGAGCAGATGTAATGGTGGCGGAATGTATGCCTTATCTCACTCCATATGAATGTGCGGAGGAATTTGTCACTTACACCGGCAGGAATATATTTATCACCGGAAAGGCCGGCACGGGAAAAACGACTTTTCTGCACCGGTTTCGCACAGAAACCACAAAACAGGTAGCCGTGGTAGCGCCGACAGGTGTAGCGGCCATTAATGCGGGTGGGGCAACTATCCATTCCTTTTTTCAGTTACCGTTTACCCCTTTCACACCGACACCTGTCGGACGCGAAACGTTGATCGCCCGTATGAAAATGAACAGCTCCCGACGTCGTGTGATCCGTGAGCTGGAAGTGCTGGTGATCGATGAAGTCAGTATGGTGCGGGCTGATGTGCTGGATGCCATCGATACGGTGCTTCGCAGTGTGCGACACAGGCACTCTGAACCTTTCGGCGGAGTACAACTGGTCCTTATCGGAGATGTATACCAACTGTCGCCCGTGGCCAAAACCGACGAGTGGCGGATCCTGTCGGAGTATTACCGGGGGATTTATTTTTTTCACAGTCGCGTCATCCAGAAGCACAACCTTTTTATCGATGTGTTGAACCAGGTGAGGAACGACTCACTTTCAACTGAAGGGCTCGAGCTCTTGCAAAGCCGTTACGACCCGCACTTTAACCCGTTGCCCGAAGAGAATTACATCACGCTCACCACGCACAATTTCAGCGCCGATGCCATCAACAATACCGAACTGGAAAAGATCAACGCAACTGCTCATTCGTTCCATGCGATGGTAAAAGGGGAGTTTCCGGACAATGCTTTTCCCGTAGACCGGGTTCTCACACTGAAGGAAGGTGCCAAAGTGATGTTCGTAAAAAACGATACGGAAGTGCCGCGACGCTATTTCAACGGTAAAATCGGAACGGTCACGCACATCCTGGAAGAGAGTGTCGCCGTAATGTGCCCGGGCGAGACGGATGAAATCACCGTCTCCCCTGTACTCTGGGAGAACATCCGATACACCACCCATTCCGAGACCAACTCGGTAGAAGAAGAAATTATCGGTACTTACAAACAAATTCCTTTGCGGCTAGCGTGGGCCATCACCATCCACAAAAGCCAGGGACTTACTTTCGATAAGGCCATCATCGACGCGGGAAAAGCCTTTTCACCGGGACAGGTATATGTGGCACTGAGCCGTTGCCGGTCGCTCGACAGCCTGGTATTGAAAAGCCCGATAAACCGTTACAGCATAGAGGTGGACGAACAGGTTGTCCGGTTCTCCTCGTCACAGCCAGAAGAAAACCAGGTTGCCGCAGAGTTGCGGCTGGCAAAGGAACAATTCAGCATCAACCTTCTGCTGCAGCTGTACGACTTCGATCCGCTTCTTCAGGCAGCACGTTCCTGGTACTCCGATACTCAGGAAAGCGAGTCTTCTTTCAGCGAAGCAACCGTACCTTTTGTGGGTGAGATCTGCAACCAGCTAACGGAACTGGAGCAGGTGGCCGGCAAATTCCGGATACAGCTACAGCATATCACCCGGCAAACACCCGTCGACAAGGTCCTTTTTGCAGAACGCCTCCGGGCATCCTCATCCTATTTCACCAAAAAAATTGAAACATTGTTGCGGACGTTACAGGAGTCGGCCGCAACCACAGACAATAAGGCAAATGCACAGGAATACGATGAGGACATCGTTTCCCTTTTTTCTACTGCAGCCCTGAAAGCACACCTGATCTCCTCGACGACCGATAACTTCAGCGTGGAGTCGTATTACAATGCGCGACGCCAGTTCAGGCAACCTCCCTTCTCCCACACTTCCTACAGCCGTGACAGCACGGGGACACAGTTGAAATCAATCCATCCCGAACTGCTAAGCGAGCTGGTACAACTCCGTAACCGCATCAGCAAAGAGGAAAATCTGCCGGTCTATATTGTGGCATCAGTAAAAACACTGGTACAAATGGCCGATTACCTGCCAGAGACAGAAAAAGAGCTACTGAGAATCCACGGTTTCGGAAAAGTTAAAGCAGAACGCTTCGGTGAAAAGTTTCTGGAGATAATCCGGGACTATACCACGACATACGGAGTTGAATCACGCATGATCCATTTTAAGGAAAACAAAAAGCAGAGGAAAAGAAAAAACAAAGGATAGACCCAACGTTAGGTATTCTCCCAAACGGTCAAAACATCTTGACTATCCGCCGGATTCCGTTCACCAGAACATCCACCTCTTCCCGGGTGTTGTACACCGCAAACGATGCCCGGACAGTTCCCTCTACACCCAACCGGCGCATCAGCGGCTCAGCGCAATGGTGGCCAGTACGGACAGCAATCCC
>JALHIE010000183.1 GCA_022840285.1 Porphyromonadaceae bacterium | reverse complement strand
AGAATCAAGTAATAGTCAACTACCACGTCCTAAAGGGCATGGCTTGAACGGTGACGTTCGACGCAAGAGTTGATTAGGGAGCTTAGGTGAAAATCTATGCAGAAGTTATCAGAGAGACAATTAATTAACACACCTACGAGTGCTTCACTAGCTCGTAGCTCTGTGGTTCCGTCTTTAAACAGAGAGGAAACTCTCAGTGAGCGGAGCTTCTCGACCTCTGATAACAATCCCGAAGTGAACAACGCCCACATACAGGCGGTCTTAAAGACAAATGTGTATGTATTAGCAGTAGATGGCAAACCATTAATGCCATGTTCAAGAGCGAAAGCTAGAAAGTTATTAAAGAGCAACAAAGCTACAATTGTTAAACATAATCCATTCACTATAAAACTAACTTTTGAATGTGAAAACCAAATTCAGTCTATTACATTAGGAGTAGATACTGGATATCAACATATAGGATTATCTGCTAAATCAGAAAAGGCAGAGTATTGGTCTTCAGAAGTTGTATTGCGAAACATTTCTCCTTTATTAACAGAAAAGAAAATGTATCGTCGCGGAAGACGCAATAAACTGTGGTATAGAAAACCAAGATTCTTGAATAGAAAACGTAAAAAAGGATGGTTACCTCCAAGTATTGATTACCGCATAAATTCTCATATCAAAATCATTGAGAAAGTATGTTCTTTGTTACCAATTACTTCCATTATAGTTGAAGTAGCAAACTTTGACATACAGAAACTCAAGAATCTTGAAATAAAAGGGGTAGGTTATCAACAGGGAGATCTATATGGATATGAAAATATAAAATCGTATTTAATCGAACGCGAACACGCCAGATGTCAACTATGCCATGAAAGATCAACACGTACTAATTCATTCAGAGTGCACCATATAATACAAAAAAGTAAAGGTGGCACGGACAAACCTGACAATCTTGCTTTGCTTCACGAAAAATGTCATACTAAATTACACAAAGAGAATTTAGGACACCTATTAACCAAGAACAAACAATACAAAGCAGAAACCTTTATGTCAATTATGAGGAATACGCTTGTAACTGAACTAAGAAATACGCATACGGTAATGGAAACCTTTGGTCATATTACAAAGATGAGAAGAAACACATTGAACATTGAAAAGTCTCATATTAATGATGCTTTTGTGATAGCCAAGGGCAGTAACCAAGTCCGTTCTGCGCCTCTGACTATAATTCAGAAACGGCATAACAATAGGTGTCTTCAATTGAACAGGAAGGGCTTCAAACCTTCAGTTAGACACCAGAGATATCCCTACCAACCCAAAGACGTAGTTATGATTCAAGGTGTCTATTATGATGTTACTGGGACTTTTAACAAAGGTTCTTGGATACGGGTAACAAAAGCAGGAACAGTGTTCAACTTTTCTACAAAGAAGGTTGAAAGACATTATGTAACTAACGGTTGGGCAATTCATCCACACCCTGAAGGATGTGGTCTTCTTGCCCCACAGGGATAAACACAGAATGAAGAAATATAACTGCATGATAATAAAAATTATGAAGGAGGTATGAATGTCTAATAATGAATTTGATGATATAATATCAAAAGAAATAATACCAGTTATTCGGGAAGTCGCAAATAGTTCACATGGCATGAAAAACATAAAGTT
>JALHIE010000074.1 GCA_022840285.1 Porphyromonadaceae bacterium | reverse complement strand
CTGAGCTAAAGAGGCTTATTATCTTATAATTAACCGTTCCCCTCCAAAAATAAGAGAGAAACGGTCGCAAAGGTAGGGATATTTTTTGGATAACCAAAACTTTCAAATGATTTTTTCTTCGATTATCTTTCCTTTTTCTCTTTTGTTTTCCGGATCTGTTTTTCCAATGCTTCGGTACATAGATCGATGGCCTCTTCGAATGTGTCGGCGACCTTGCTGGCAAAGGCTTCGCCGTTTCTTAAATTCATTTTTACAGACGCTTCCTTGTTCTTTGCAGTCTCCGGTTTGATTACTTTTAAGAGCACTTCGGTTTGGATGATGTTGTCGCTGAATTTTTCAAGCTTCTTGATCTTTTTTCCAACAAAGGCTTTCAGTTGTTCTGTCGCTTCGAAATTGATAGACTGAATACGTAATTCCATAATCTTTCCTCCTCTAATTTTTTGCTCTGGGATGAGCGTTATGATAGACTTTTTTTAGTTCTTCGCTTCTTTTCGATAAGGTAGGAATGCTGTCGAGATGTTTTCGAACGATGTTGTAGATCATTTTAGGGTATATTGGGTCTCCGTTTTTTTTAACAAACAGGTACGGTGTTTTGTTTTCAATTTCCCGGTTCCTCAACTCGACGTATTTTTTTAATTTTACAACGGTGGTGTCGGAAAGAGGGATAATGCGTTGTTTATTCCTTTTCCCGGTGACGCGGAGTGTTTTGGCATAGTTGTCTACGTCTGAGTTTTTTAGGCCGATGAGTTCTGATTTGCGCATGCCAGTTACGTAAAACAATTCCATGATAAACCGGTCGCGTTCTCCTTCAAAATTATCGGGGTAAGCCTGTTCATCATCGATAACCCGGGTCATCTCTTCGTGATGAACGAAAGCAGGTAATTTTTTCGGCGTTTTTGGTCCTCTTATTTTTTTAGCAGGATTTCCGTTGACGGCTTCGATTTTATTCAGGTAGTTGAAAAAGGTCTTTACGGCGCTCAGTTTCCGGTTTACCGATCGGGGTTTAATGCCTTCTTCTATCAGGTGGGCGATCCAGAGCCGGATAAGGTCACTGTCGATTTGTTCGGGATTGAACTCTCCGCATTCTTTCTCGGTAAATTGCCGGAATTGTGTGAGGTCTGTCAAATAAGAAATCTCCGTATGAGAGGAGTAATTTTTCTCATTACGGAGATACTGTATCCATTTTTCTTTCCACATATCGTGACTCAAGCGGTTTGATATGCGAAGTTAGAAAAAATAAATTTAACTAAGAAAATTAATCTTCGTTTTCTTGCATTTTTTGTACGTAAACGGCGTGTTGTTTTTTCTTGCGTTTTACCACCGAAGGTTTGGCAAAAGCCTGACGTCCGCGAAGCTCTTTCACTACACCTGTTCTTTCGTATTTACGTTTAAATTTTTTCAAGGCCCTTTCGATGTTTTCGCCTTCTTTTAATTGTACTATGATCATGTTTTTGTTCTTTGAGATTATTGTTTTTTTTGAAAAATTACACATGTATGCATGCATAATTGTTGCGGGCTAAGAATGCTTTTTTCCCGACGAGTGAAATAAATGGGTTTTGTTCGATACTGTTTTATTTCCGAGCGTTACAATAACCTCCCTTCTGTTTTGCGGGTGCAAAGGTACAAAATAAAAATTTAACTGTCAACACCATGGGGCATCTATTTATATTTTTTTACCAATTGTCGGTACGGAATGAAGAAAGGGGAAGGTTGCCTTCTACCGTAAATATTTCCGTTGCTTCGGTATCGTTAAAGCAGTAACGGACAGCTGTCGGCTTTTCTACGTTCGGCGAGAATACAAAGATCCGGTTTCCGGCGACAGCCGCCTTGGCCGGATGGAATCTTTTGTCATCTCCGGCAACCTGAAATTGCAAAACCTCTTTTCCGTACGTGGTGAGACCCGGGCTGGAGGGAATATCCATCGTGAGCACGGCTACGCGTCCTTCCATAGTTACGGATTGAACTTCCGGGCTGCGGTAATGTATCTTGTCCATGCCGTATGTTTTTGCCAGTGCCCAGAGTGCCAGCCGTTCGCCGGCCTGTTTCTTTTTGGGTGGGTGGATGCAGCCGGGGCTGTCTGAATCCATCAAGACGGCCATTCCTGTGTTGGGTGTCGTTTTCATCCCTTTAGCCTGTGCTTCGCGAATGAAACCGGAGTTAAGTCCACTCCCGTAGTTATAGGGAGCAATCTGGCAGTAATAGAACGGGAATTCACCCACTTCCCAGATCGTGCGCCACTCGCGTACCATCCTGTCAAACAGCTCTACGTATCTATCGGGCTCTCCCCGGTTGGATTCGCCCTGGTACCAGATGGCACCTCGGATACCGTATCCTACTATAGGGTGAAGCATGCCGTTATACAATACGCTGGGCGATCCGTTCTGTGACTTTATGTCGGCATCGGTCGCGGGTATCTGAACATCGGGGATCACGCTTTTGATGGAGGAGGGGGTCATCCAGGCTTCGATACGCGAACCGCCCCAGCTGGTGTGGATCAGTCCAACAGGAACGTCCAGCGCCTGGTTTAACAAACGGCCAAAATAATAGCCTGTTGCCGTGAAATTCGGCGTTGTCTCCGGTCCCGCTACTTCCCAGGCGCCCTCGCCGTCATCCTGAGGTGCCGACTTGGAAGCTTTTTTCATGGTGAAGCAGCGGATGCCGGGATTTCGGGAGGTGGAAATCGCTTCCGGTCCTCCTTCGATCGGTTGGTTTCCAAACCCTTTCATTGGCATTTCCATGTTGGATTGTCCCGAACAAACCCATACTTCCCCGATCAGGATATTGTTTAATGAGACAGCCTTACCGTCGCTAATGGTGATGGTGTAGGGCGTATAGCCTGCTGACGGTGTCTTTACCTTCAGTTTCCAATACCCTTGTCCGTCACTTTTCGCCGAATAGCTTTTCCTATCCCAGGAAGTGGTTACCCGTACGGTGGTATTTACCTTTGCCCAGCCCCAGACAGCAGCCTCCGATTGTTGCTGCAACACCATGTTGTCACCAAAAATGGCCGGCATTCTGATTTCCGCGTTCAATGAGAACAGGGCGGAAGACAGGAATAAAATGAGAAATACTCGTTTTGTAATTTTTTTCATGACACGTGAATAATGTTTCTTTTATTAAATTATGGGCAAAAATAGTCATTTTTTTTAAAAATTACCGTTTGAATGGATTTCTGATGGATCAAAAGACTTATTTATTTGTATTGTACGGAGAATCAAGGATGAAAACTTTAATCATCACCAGCGGATTGGATCTGCGGTTGTTTCACTGATTGCCATTGGGGTTTTAATTATGCTTGTCCCGAATACGGCAAAGTTGAAACGATGCGGGAACGTGAAAATCAGGTTAAATCAAAACTAAATCAATTTGTATAGCATGTCCCATGAAATAAAACTTCCCGGCTACATCGATTTGCAGCCGGGAAGTCATTCAAGTTTTCGGGCGGGCCATGTTTACGGTGATTGTTTTTCCTTCAAAGTCGCTGTTGTTCAGTTCATCGATGGCTTTTTGAGCGTTAGCGTCGTTTGGCATTTCTACAAATCCGAAACCCCTGGAGCGACCGCTGTCCCTGTCTTTTATTATGTTGGCAGAAGAGATTTCACCGTATTCTGCGAATAATTCCTGTAAGCTTTCCTCTGTTGTGTCATAGCTTAAATTTGATACATAAATGTTCATTTTCTTGTTTTTTTAATTGTTGTTTAATTTTAGTAATGTGTCTTTATTATTTTTCTATTCAAGGATAGTAATATTTACTGCGTTCATTCCCATTTTTCCCCGTTCCAGATCGAAAGTAACGATGTTTCCTTCCTCAATTGAGGCAAAAGCATTGTTGATATGGAAAAAATATTTTTCGCCTGAATTGGTCTTTTTTATAAATCCAAAACCTCTGTCGGAGTTAAAAAAGTCCACTTTACCGGTCAGCGGTACGATTTCCTCTTCTTCTTTTTTAGGCGTTGAAATGACGATACTTTCTATCGCGACTTTTTCTTGCTTTTTGGGTTCAGGTGGAGTGTCGGTAATGTTTCCGAACTCGTCCACGTATGCAATCATGTCTTCAAATGATTTACCTGCATTGCTCTTCTTCCGATGTTCTCTGCGCTGCTGTTTTTCCTGTTTTTTTTCTTTTCTCTTTTTTTCGAATTCTTTTTTAATCATTTTATTTAATTTGCGATTATCCGAAACCGGTTTGTACTAAGGGTACCTCCCTTCGTTAATCGATGTTGTTTTTGTTCTTTGAACCATTTAATGCGCTATCTCCTTACCCGATAGAAATTCAGCAGCAATAAATTCTTTTTTTAGTTTTGAAATCACTTCTCTTACACTGGATATTTTTTCTGTCAGATAGGCGTTTGCTCCGGCAAATGCGTATCCCCGGTTCATCCTGCCTTTTGAAGCGTTATACAACGCTTTGATTATGCAATATGGGCTTTTTGAATAATCGCAGGTCTTGATACAGTGGTAAGGGCACGATTTGGGTATTTCGTTGCCGGCATTGACGCTATCTAAAAAATCTCCCTGAAAAGCGCGCCCCGGCATACCCACCGGACTTTGAATAATCATCAGGTCCGATTGTGAGGAGTTGACATACATTTGCTTAAACGCATCTGAAGCGTCACACTCATCGGTTGGCACAAAGAGACTTCCTATCTGTACGCCTGATGCTCCAAGCTGAATAAAACGAAGGATATCTTCCCCGGTAGAAATTCCGCCGGCAGCAATTACGGGAATTGTTTTCTTGCCTTTGTAACTTGTGGCAATTGCCAGCACTTCCGGAACTAGCTTTTCCAAGGAGTAATTCGCATCCTCCAGATTTTCTCTCTTAAAACCGAGGTGGCCTCCTGCTTTGGGGCCTTCTACCACAAGGGCATCCGGGAGATAATTGTAATTGGTGTGCCACTTTTCGCAAATCACTTTTGCGGCACGTGCTGATGATACGATGGGAACGAGTTTTGTATCGCTTGAGGTTGATAAGTAGGATGGTAAATCCAAGGGCAATCCCGCACCTGCAAAAATAATATCGGCCTTTTCAGCAATTGTGGTGCGTACCATATCGGCGAAATTTGACAAAGCAACCATGATGTTTACACCGATTGTTCCTTTGGACTTTTCGCGAGATTTGCGCAATTCTTCTTTCAGTCCCCAAATGCAGTCTTTCAGGTAATCACCCGGTTTTCGCCGGTATAGCAATCCTAAGCCTGCACTTGAAATCACTCCAATTCCTCCTTCGTTGGCTACCGCCGAAGCTAGGCCTGAAAGTGATATGCCAACACCCATACCGCCCTGAATTATGGGTAGCATAATTTCTTTTTCTCCAATAAAAAATGATTTGAACATCTCTGTAAATGGGTGTAACGATGTTGATGTATTGCACATGAACACCTGGTTGATCCAAACAAGAAAGCTGATTTTGAGGTCGATTTAGACGATGAAAAGACTTACCCGATAAGGGTAATGCAAAGCATTGCTGTGAAGGATATCAATATAAACTTGATTGTCTAGACAGCAAAGATACAACATTTTTATTGATTTTCGGCTATTTCAGCAAATGTAGTTCTGAAAAATAAAAACCGCAGCAAACAGATGATTTGCTGCGGTTTTGCTATTGTTGATAATCGTTTCTAACCGATTTTACTTCACTTCTTCGAAGTCGACGTCGGTTACATCGCCTTCCTGGCTTCCGCTTTGGTTGCCTCCGGGCTGTTGCCCGCTGAAATCCTGGGGACCGGCTTGTTGTGCCCCTGCTTGTGCGTTGGCAGCATTGTACATGTCCTGGGAAGCAGCCTGAAATGCTGTGTTGAGTTCGGTCATATAGGTGTCGAGGTCGGCAATGTTTTGAGCCTTGTGGGCTTCTTTCAGCTTGTTCAGCGCGTTTTCGATAGGCGCTTTTTTGTCTGCCGGGATCTTGTCACCGTATTCTTTCAACTGTTTTTCGGTTTGGAAAATGGTTGAGTCGGCCTGATTCAGTTTGTCGATACGTTCTTTCTCTTTCTTGTCGGCTTCGGCATTGATAGCGGCTTCCTCTTTCATTCGTTTAATTTCCTCTTCGCTCAATCCCGAAGATGCTTCGATACGGATTTTCTGTTCTTTTCCGGAAGCCTTGTCTTTTGCCGAAACGTTCAGGATACCGTTGGCATCGATATCGAAAGTAACTTCAATCTGCGGAATGCCACGCGGTGCGGGCGGGATACCGTCGAGGTTGAACACGCCGATTTGTTTGTTATCGCGCGCCAGCGAACGTTCACCCTGTAATACGTTGATTTGTACCGAGGGTTGATTGTCGGCGGCGGTAGAGAACGTCTCCGACTTCTTGGTCGGGATGGTGGTGTTGGCGTCAATAAGTTTTGTCATCACGCCGCCCAGGGTTTCGATTCCCAACGACAGCGGAGTAACGTCCAGCAGCAACACGTCTTTCACTTCTCCCGTGAGGACGGCGCCCTGGATAGCCGCACCAATGGCAACCACCTCGTCGGGGTTTACCCCTTTGTGCGGTGATTTTCCGAATAACCTTTCAACCAATGCCTGAACAGCAGGAATACGGGTTGAGCCTCCTACGAGAATGACCTCGTCGATATCCGAATTTGTTAATCCGGCATCTTTCATAGCCGTTTGGCAGGGAGCCACACATTTTTGCAACAAGTTGTCGATCAGTTGCTCGAATTTTGCGCGGGTAAGGGTCTTTACCAAATGTTTGGGAATCCCGTTTACCGGCATGATATACGGCAGATTAATTTCCGTGCTCGTTGTACTGGATAGTTCGATTTTTGCCTTTTCAGCCGCTTCTTTCAGTCGTTGCAACGCCATGGGGTCTTTACGCAAGTCGAGGCCTTCATCTTTCAAAAATTCTTCGGCTAGCCAATCGATAACCCGATGGTCGAAGTCGTCTCCTCCGAGGTGAGTATCTCCATTGGTCGACTTCACCTCGAAAACACCGTCACCCAATTCCAGGATTGAAATATCGAACGTACCGCCTCCCAGATCGAACACGGCAATTTTAGAATCTTTGTGCTGTTTGTCCAGACCGTAGGCCAGGGCGGCTGCCGTAGGCTCGTTCACAATACGGCGAACGGTTAATCCCGCAATCTCTCCGGCTTCTTTGGTAGCTTGCCGTTGTGCATCACTAAAATATGCGGGCACGGTGATAACGGCTTCTGAAACGGATTGTCCGAGATAATCCTCGGCTGTTTGTTTCATTTTCTGAAGCACGATTGCTGAAATTTCCTGTGGAGAATACAATTGTCCGTTAATGTCTACACGTGGGGTATTGTTGTCGCCTCTAACTACTTTGTAGGGAACGCGTCCAATTTCTTTTTGCACCTGGTCGAATGTTTCACCCATAAACGTTTTTATGGAGTAAACGGTGTGTTTGGGGTTGGTTATTGCCTGACGTTTCGCCGGGTCGCCCACTTTCCGCTCTCCGTTTTCGATAAAATGTTAGGGATTACAACAGGCTCGTTGCCTTCCATCACCGAAACGCAAGAGTTTGTGGTTCCTAAGTCTATTCCTATTATTTTTCCCATAATTTATATATATGTATTTAATTGATTAATTTCTGATCTTTAGCTTCTTTTTAATCATTTTCAAATCTTATGCCAAAAAACGATATTTGAAAAGAAACTGACAGATTGTCGGTAATATTTTAACCGGCGTGTTGATCTGTATTTAAAGTTTTTCGTTACCTTTGAAGTGTTTCTGTAACGGATTTAGGATAGGCTTTTTTTCAACACAATATAGGACAATATGTTTACAAAGGAAGATTTGGCGCTGTTGCGGGAAAAAAATATTTCACAACAGCAAATTGATGCTCAGTTGAATTGTTTCAAGAACGGTTTCCCTTTTCTGAAAATCCTGAGTGCAGCATCGATTGAAAAAGGAATTTTGCGTGTGCCGGAGGCCGATGAGGAGGAATACCGGGTAGCTTGGCGCAATTCCCTGGATACCGGTAAAAAGGTTACCAAATTTGTGCCCGCATCGGGTGCGGCAAGCCGGATGTTCAAAGATCTGTTTGCCTTTTTGGATACCGGTAGCGATGCTTCGGAGGCTGCTTTTATAAAAACATTTTTCAACAATATAGGGAGGTTTGCCTTTTACGATGCGCTCAACGAAGCCTGCAGGAAAAATTTTGGAAAAACTGTTCCGGAGCTTATTGATTCGGGCAAGTATAAACAGGTGGTGAGAGCTTTGCTTTTCCCGGAAGGATTGAATTACGGGAATCTGCCCAAAGGGTTGCTTTTGTTTCACAGTTACAAAGAAGGAAATAGAACACCGGTGGGTGAACAGATGACTGAAGGTACCTTGTACGCAAAAGACAAGAACGGTGTGGTAAATATTCATTTTACGGTTTCGGAAGAACACAAAGAGTTGTTTGAATTACTGGTTGCTGCCCGGAGGTTGGGGTACGAATTAAAACTCGGTGCCAAATTCAGGGTCTCTTACAGCATTCAAAAGCCCAGCACCGATACCCTTGCCGTGGATATGGAGAATAATCCTTTCCGCGATGAGGATGGCTCACTGCTTTTTCGTCCTGGCGGACACGGGGCCTTGATCGAGAACCTGAACGACATCGATTCTGATTTTATTTTCATTAAAAACATCGATAATGTTGTTCCAGACCGGTTAAAAGAAAGCGAAGCCTTGTATAAACAACTTCTGGGCGGCGTGCTGGTGAAGATGCAGCAACGGGCGTTTGACTATCTTGGAGAGTTGACCTCGGGGAAATGCAGCAACGACAAATTGAAAGAGACTTTAGCGTTTACCGAAAACGAACTTTGTATCGATTCTTCCAACAAATCTTTTGCTGACGAAGAAGAGTTGAGGGACTACCTAATTGCCAAACTTGACCGTCCATTCCGTGTGTGCGGTATGGTGAAGAATGAGGGGGAACCGGGTGGCGGGCCTTTTATTGTTGAAAATCCTGACGGGACCGCTTCGTTGCAGATCCTGGAAAGTTCCCAGATCGATAAAAACGATGCCAAGGCGGTGGAGGCTTTCAGGCACGGGTCGCACTTTAATCCCGTGGATTTGGTGTGTGGCGTGAAGTGCTATAAAAACAACAAGTTCGATTTGACCCAATTCGTGGATAAGAACACCGGATTTATTTCGCAGAAATCCAAAAATGGAAAAGAGCTGAAAGCCCTGGAACTCCCCGGCTTGTGGAACGGCGCCATGAGTGACTGGAACACCATTTTCGTGGAAGTGCCCGTCAGCACATTTAATCCGGTAAAAACGGTGAATGATTTGCTACGCCCGGAACACCAGTGACGATTGCGTAGTTTTCAAAACATGATATGAAAGCTCTTTCATGCGTTTATGTTGAGTAAGATAATTCGATTTAGTGTCAGGCACAAGCTGATAATCATACTTTTTACAATTACGATTATCGGTTTCGGAGTATTCGCGTTAGCCAATCTTTCCGTGGGCGCGGTTCCCGATATTACCAACAATCAGGTACAGGTAATTACCACATCAGCCAATCTTGCGACGCAGGATGTGGAGCAATACATCACCATGCCCGTGGAGTTAGCCATGGCAAACCTGCCGGGTGTGCAGGAAATCCGTTCGGTATCGAAATTTGGATTATCGGTAGTCACCATTGTTTTCGATGAAAAGCTTGGTACTTACCTGCCGAGGCAATTGATTGCCGAAAAAATATCGGAAGCGTCTGAAAATATTCCCCAGGGTTTCGGTACGCCCGTTATGGGACCGGTTACTACCGGGTTGGGAGAGATCTACCAATACATTCTCGATGAAAAACCGGGTTATGAAAACCGTTATTCCATAACCGACCTGAGAACGATTCAGGACTGGATTGTGAAAAGACAACTGTCGGGAATTCCCGGTGTAGTGGAAGTGAACACGTGGGGAGGATTTCTCAAACAATACGAGATTGCCGTTAATCCGGAGTTGATACGTAGTCAGGGGATCACGTTAATGGAAGTTTTTGATGCCATCGATAAGAACAACAACATAACCGGCGGCTCATACATCGAAAAAAACAACCAAAGTTACTTTATACGTGGCGATGGAGCTATAAAATCGCTGGAAGACATCCGGAATATTGTGGTGAAGAACAGGAACGGAATCCCCGTATTGATCGGCGATATTGCCGCGGTACAGTACGGACATGCAAACCGTTTTGGAGCCATCACTGCCAACGGTGAAGGCGAAAAGGTGATGGGCCAGATTATGATGCTCAAAAATGCCGATTCGAAAAAAGTGATTAAAGCCGTACACAAAAGGGTGGCAGAAGTACAGGAAACTCTTCCGGAAGGGATTTTTATCAATCCCATTGTTGACCGGAGTGAACTTATCGGACGCACCACGATGACCGTTTTCGAGAACCTGTTGTTCGGATGCGTTATCGTCATCCTGGTGGTTCTGCTTATCCTGGGAAACCTGCGTACCGCGATGATTATCGCTTCCATCATCCCCTTGTCGTTACTGTTTACGTTGTCGTTGATGTACATTTTCGGGATTGATGCTAACCTGATGAGCCTGGGCGCACTCGACTTCGGAATTATCATTGACGGCGGGGTGATCATAGCCGAGTTTATAGCACTTAGCCTTAATACCCACTACGATGATGCAAATAAACTGCACGGGCAGGAACGAAAAGACTACATCGATGAGATCACGATCAATGGTGCGTCCAAAATGATGAACTCCGCCATTTTCGGACAAATCATTATCCTCATTGTTTTTGTACCGATTATTTCGCTGACGGGAGTGGAGGGGAAAATGTTCCGTCCGATGGCACTCACGTTTTGTTTTGCCGTAATTGGAGCATCTCTGCTGGGGATGACGTGGCTGCCCGTGGCATCAGCCTTGTTTATGAAACCCGGGAAAAAGGGAGAAAAGGATGTATCCCCGGTAATGCGGCTGGCTTACAAAACGTATAGACCGTCCATCGAATGGGCGTGTGCACATAAAAGGATGATCGTTGTCGGTGCGTTGGTTATGCTGACGGTTGCCTTGCTTCTTTTCGGCAGACTTGGGGCAGAGTTTACGCCTACGCTTGACGAGGGCGACTTCGTGATTCAGCCGGTGCTGAAAACGGGGACATCGTTGAGGAAAACCATCGAGATGACCACACAAATGGAGGCGATCTTAAAAAAGGATTTTGTGGAAGTCGACCAGGTGGTGAGCCGTATCGGTGCTGCAGAGGTTCCCACCGATCCGATGTCGATGGAAGAGATTGACATGATCATCAAGCTTCGTCCGAAGAAAGAATGGAAAAACGCCGGGAGTAAAGAAGAGCTTGCCGACAAGTTTAAGGAAGCCCTTTCGGTTTTTCCGGGTATCGAATACGAGTTTACGCAACCCATAGAGATGCGATTCAACGAGTTGGTTACCGGGGTGCGCTCGGATATTGCGGTGAAAATTTTCGGGGAGGACCTGGATTACCTGGCGGAAAAGGCTGTGGAGATTGCGGCCCAGGCTCGAAGGGTGGAAGGCGCGGCCGATGTGATCGTTGAAAAAACGGTAGGACTGCCGCAAATGAGGGTGACGTATAATCGCGAAAAACTGGCTTACTACGGTGTTTCTATCGAGTCGCTCAACCAATACCTGTCGATGGCTTTCGGCGGACAAATCTCGGGGACGGTTTTCGAGCGGGAGCGCAGCTTTGATCTGGTGGTCCGTTTTTTGGAAGATTTCCGGCAGGATATCGATAACATTAGGCAGATGTACGTGAATCTCCCCGATGGAAACCAGGTACGGTTAAGCGAGCTGGCTCAAATTGAATATTCTACCGGTCCGGCAAAAATTTCGCGCGACAATACCCGACGGAGGGTGGTCGTAAGCGTGAATGTGCGAAACCGCGACTTGCAATCGGTGGTGCAGGATATTCAACAAAAAGTGCAGGAAAACGTAGATTTGCAATCGGGGTATTATGTGGTTTATGGAGGCCAGTATCAGAATCTTAAGAATGCATCTACCCGGTTGATGATTATTGTACCTATCGCTCTTGCCCTTATATTCTTGTTGTTGAACTTCGCTTTCAATTCGTTGAAAGAAACGATAATAATTTTTTCTGCCATTCCGCTTTCTATTGTCGGAGGTATACTGCTGCTCTGGATAAGGGGGATGCCGTTCAGCATCTCAGCGGGGGTAGGGTTTATCGCGTTGTTTGGTGTGGCTGTGCTGAACGGAATTGTTTTGATTGAGCATTTTAAAGAGTTGCGCCATAAAAACGGAGGGATGAAAATGCACGACATTATTGTACAAGGCTCTGTCGACAGGCTTCGGCCCGTTGTTCTTACAGCAGCTTCTGCAGCGATGGGATTTCTGCCCATGGCGATTTCCACATCGGCAGGAGCAGAAGTCCAGCGCCCGCTGGCCACGGTCGTTATTGGTGGATTGGCGACCTCAACTTTTCTTACGATGATTGTCTTGCCGCTGCTTTACGGATATTTCATGAATGACGAGCGCAGGGGGAGAAAAAGCCGTTCAAGGAAAAAGAATGTGCCGAAAGTTAAGTCTTGGCTTGTCCCGGTTTTGATGACGGTTTCCGCTGCGACCTTTTCCCAATCGCATGAACTTTCGCTGGAAGAAGCCATCGCAACCGGAATGGCCAACAACCGGCAACTGAAAATATACGAGTTGCAGGTACAGCGGAGCAAATCGTTTGTCCCCACGGCTTTCAATATCGGGAAAACCGGTGTGTATTACGGCACGGATGCCAACAACATTGCCGAAAACAATCATCCGCTGTATGTGGTGGGGGTATCGCAGGAAATTAATTTTCCTACCGTTTATGCTGCGCAATACAGAGCCAACCGGGCAGGAGTTTCGGTTTCACAAGCAGCTTATGAACTCGAACGTCAGAGGCTCGGCAAGAACATCACGCAAGCGTATTATCACGTGGTATATCTGCAAAACAAACAGCAACAGTATCGTTTTATTTCCGATATTTACCGCAAGTTTTCACGATCGGCTGATGCGCAATACAAACAAGGTGAAATTGCGTACCTGGAAAAACTGAATGCAACCGCTAAGCAGCAACAGGTTGATATTCAGCAAAAACAAATTGACGCCGACCTGCAGATCGCTTACCGGCAGTTAAGCTTGTTTTTACAGCCCAAAGAAGATATCCGGGTTCCACTTCAGGAACTGGAGCCGGTTTTATTGACCCGGGACATCCACGACAATGCCGGACTGAAGCTGGCAGACGAACAGCTCCGGTACGAGAGTGCGTTGCTGGATGTTGAGAGAAACTTGTGGCTGCCCGGTATTAACGTGGAGATTTTTAACGGAACGAACCGGTTCGCAAACGCAAAAAGTTATTGGGGCTGGCAGGTTGGAATCTCTGTTCCTCTGTTCTTCGGGGAACAGAAAGCCAGGGTTGCTTCGCAAAAACACAGTGTGATGATGGCCGATTACTCCAGGCAGCAGGATGAGGTGCGGTATAACTCTACGCGTGAACAACTGCGCAACGAACTCGAAAAATACCGTCAAAATATCGATTACTACCAAACATCGGGGAAACAGATCAGTGACGAGCTGATAAAATTTGCCACGTCAAGTTACGAAATAGGGGAGATTGACTTCTTCCGTTATATACAGAGCCTGGAAAATGCTACGCAATTGAGGTTGGATTATTTAGACAACCTGGCGAAATACAACCAGACGGTAATTGCGCTCAATTACTTGATAGTTGAGTGAACCGGCGGATAAAGGGCAAGAGGTAAGAAAAACGTAAAAAGACAGCAAGATGCGATTTTATAAACATTTCTTTTGGGGAGTTTTGGTTTCCGTAGCTCTTTTGGGTTGCGGTAACAAAAAGTCGGGTAGCGAAGCCGGAGATTCTACCGGAGATTCTGCGTTGGTAGCAATTTCCAACCGCCAGTTTGAAGCGATGCAAATGGAATTTGGTGAATTGCAGGAAGCGCAATTCCACGAAAGTGTGAAGGTGAACGGGCATGTCATCTCATCGGTAAGAGGGCAGGCCCAGGTTACCAGCCGAATTCCGGGGACGATAAGGATTATTTCCCGGTGAGTTGGGTGATTTTGTCTCTGCGGGAAGTGTGCTTTGCACTGTCGAAAGTAACGATTTTATTGTGCTGCAACAGGATTTTGCTACGGTAAGCAATCGATTCAACGAAGCAAAAAAAACATACGAGCGGTTACAAACGCTTTATCGGGACAGCATCGCGGCCCGCAAAGATTTCATTGCAGCCGAAAGTACTTACAACAGCCTGTTGGCACAATACAACGGGATAAAACATCGGTTGAGTCTGCTTAACGTAGATCCGGCGCAAGTAGAAAAAGGAGATTTTTACCGGATACTCGAAGTCCGTTCGCCTATTGACGGATACATTACGCAGGTAAACAGTATGATCGGAGAATACGTTACGCCTGAAAAAATGTTGATGACCCTTGTTAATGCCAATCAGTTCTATCTTCAACTGGAGGTGTACGAGAAAGATATCGCACAATTGGCTGTCGGCCAAAATATCCGGTTTTATAACCCCGGCAATCCGTCCGAAAAGTTCAGTGCGAAGCTGACCCGAACGGGGAAATCCATCGATCCTGAAAAGAAAACCATTGTGTGTACAGCACAGATAGAATCGATAAACAGCGGTTTTGTATGAGGCAGAGGTGAGTGTGAAAGAATACAGGGCAAAAGGGATTCCCGGGGATGCCCTTGAAGCGTTGGCGGACGGAACGTACCGGATTTATTTGCTTGAGAAGAAATCGGGAGAGAATATATACCTTAAATCCGTTTCCGTCATCGCCGGGTTGACCTCCGATAACCTGGTGGAGATAAAAACACCGCTTCCACCCCAACAGGTTTTAGTAAAAGGAGTATATAACCTCCCGGCAACGGAATAGTCCCCACGGTTTTCACACAATATTTCCGCCAAAACCGAGTTATTAAGAAAAACAACCGGATTTGCTACGAACTCGAAAAATATACCCTTTATGCTTTCTGGGAGTGTTGTTGCTGGTTTCGTGCCGGTCAGCAAGCCTGAGCGATGCCCGGACGCAATACCTTAGGGGAGAGTATTTTTTGGCCTCCGAAACCTATCGAAAAGTGTATCGGGGCATCAAGCCCGATCAGCGTCCGTTGCGCGGAGTGGTAGCTTACGAAATGGCGGAGGCCTACCGCCGGATGAATGTCGCTTCCCGTTCGGCTAACGCGTATGCCAGCGCTATCCGGTACAAGTATCCCGATACGCTGGTTTATTTGCGGTATGCGCAAATGCTGCACAAAGAAGGAAGATACCTGCAGGCACAAAAGGCTTACGAGGATTTTCTTGCCTTGGATCCGGTAAATGTGTTGGGAGTGAACGGATTGCAGGGAGTGAAAGATGCGATGGAGAAAAAGAAAGCGCCGTCGCGTTATGCGGTAAAACGGATGGATCTGTTCAACTCGAACCGCGGAGAGTTCAGCCCGGTGTTTGCAAAGGACGATGCCGTACTTTATATCACCTCTTCGCGCGAGGATGCCCGGGGCGATTCAATCAGCAACATCACAGGGATGAAGAACAACGATATTTTCGTTGTCACCAGAAACGATAAGGGCGAATGGCTGAAGCCGGCGATTTTGGAGTCGGAAATCAATACCCGTTTCGATGAAGGAACGCCTTCGGTTTCCGCAGACGGCAACTACCTTTTCTATACGTTCTCTCCCGTTCATCTTAGCCGGGCAACCACTCCCGGGATTTACTGTTCACAACGCGGTAGCGGTGGCTGGAACGCCGGGCAGGAGTTGACTCTGTCTGCAGGTGACACGCTTTCGGTTTTCGCGCACCCTTCCGTTTCTCCGTTGGGCGATTATCTCTATTTTGTTTCCGACATGCCCGGAGGATACGGCGGAAAAGACATCTGGCGTGCCGGGATGGATGGCCTCACCGTACTTTTTACAGAAAACCTGGGCCCGGAGATCAATACGCCGGGCGATGAAATGTTTCCGTACATTAAAAACGACACGACGCTGTATTTTTCGTCTGACGGACACCCGGGAATGGGGGGGCTGGATCTGTACGAAGCCAACTTGCATGGCAGCAGCAAACGGTGGAGGGTCCGGAACATGGGTGTCCCCATCAATTCATCCATGGACGATTTTGGCATCACTTTCGAGAAAGGGAAGCGTCGCGGTTTTTTCAGCTCAAACCGTAACGATGCACGTGGGCGCGACCATATCTATTCGTTTGAATACCCGGATGCAGAGATTTTCGTGGAGGGTTTTGCAGTGGATATGGAGGATAAGTTCATTCCCAATGTCAAGGTTTCGGTTGTTGGTGATAACGGTTTCCGACACGAATACATTACCGGGCAAGACGGAGCCTACCGTTTCCGTGCGGACAGGAACGTGAATTATCTTTTTCTGGCCTGCGCAGAAGGGTTTCTGAACAGGAAGAAAATACTAAAAACACCCGTCGAGGAAAAGGATACCGTTTATTTCGTGGATTTTGAAATGATCCCTTACAACAGGCCCGTTATCCTCGAAAATATTTTCTATGATTTTGATAAGGCGGAGTTGCGTCCCGAGTCAAAAGAAGAACTCGACGGACTTACAAGCCTGTTGAATGACAATCCGTCAGTAACCATCGAACTTTCCGCGCACACCGACAGGAAAGGTGGTGAGGAGTACAATCAAAATCTTTCGTTACGCCGCGCACAATCGGTGGTACGGTACCTTATCGGCAAAGGGGTGGATGAGCGGCGATTATCGGCGGCAGGTTTTGGAAAAACACAACCTAAAACGGTCTCTGCTGCCATTGCTGAAAGATACGGTTTCCTGAAAGAAGGAGATAGGCTGGATGAGGCGTTTATCGAAAAGCTGACGCCCGAGGAACAGGTGGTTGCCGACCAGATTAACCGGCGGACAGAATTCAGGGTAACCGGCTCATCTTTCGGATTATTCTGATCGTTATATTTTCGTGTGAAGGAGTAGTAATAGAGGCGCATTTTTTACTATATTTGTATTATAATAGTTTTAAAAATGGCATATATCGATTACTACAATATTTTGGGTGTGGGTAAAAATGCGTCGGCCGACGACATTAAAAAAGCGTACCGGCAAAAGGCGCGCAAGCTGCATCCGGATTTGAATCCAAACGATAAGGAAGCGCACAGAAAATTCCAGCAGCTCAACGAGGCCAACGAAGTGCTGAGCGACCCCGAAAAACGTACTAAATACGATAAATACGGAGAAAACTGGAAACACGGCGAGGAGTACGAAAAAGCGCAACAGCAATATCAACAGCAACAGCGTCAATGGAGCGGACAACAGGCTGGACAAACTTTCTACACCGAAGGTGATTTTTCGGACACCGATTTTTCCGAGTTTTTTCATTCGATGTTTGGAAGTGGTTTCACACAAAGGGAAACCAGACATGCGAACAGAAAGTACAAAGGAGGGGATTATCAGGCAGAATTGAGGTTATCGCTCCGCCAGGCCATGTATACCCATAAGCAAACGCTTAACCTTGACGGGAGAAACATCCGCATAACTATTCCTGCCGGAGCTGCAGATGGACAAAAGATAAAGCTTGCCGGATACGGTCAGCCGGGAATAAACGGCGGCCCTAACGGGGATTTATACATTACGTTCGCTATTGAAGATGATCCGGAATTCAAACGGCTCGGCAACGATCTGTACACATCGGTTCATGTTGGGTTGTACACGGCTGTTCTCGGTGGAGAAGTGAAGGTGAATACGCTTGACGGACAGGTGAAAATGAAGGTAAAGCCCGGCACACAGCCAGGAACGAAAGTTCGTCTGAAAGGCAAAGGGTTTCCGGTATATAAAAAGGATGATCAGTTTGGCGACCTTATCGTGACAATGAAAGTGGAGGTACCTCAAAACCTCTCGTCAAAGGAACAGGAATTGTTTGTCGAATTATCTAAACTGAACCAACGATGAACGAAAAAAGAATTTTATACAGCGAGTGCATCCGTATTTATGAAGTGAAAGAATCGTTCCTCGATTCGCTGGGCGAACTGGGGTTAATTCGCCTGTCGGATTCCGGCGACACCCGGTTTGTGGAATACGACGAGCTGGAAGAACTGGAACAGTTTGTCCGCTGGCATAATGATATGGATATTAATGTGGAAGGGATTGAGGCGTTGTATCATATGCTTGTTAGGGTGAAATCACTTCAGGCCGAGGTCGATAATTTGCGAAACGAATTGCAGTTTTACCGTTCGTTGTAATTGAAATAATTTCAATATAAGAAACCACCGTCAGGCATAAGTTATGAAGAATGCCGTATTTTCCGTTATTTTCTTGTTGGGAGCTGTTGTTTGTACTACGGCGCAGAATCTCAATGCTACTGTCTCTGTCAACAGTGCCCGAATACAGGGCAACCGGCAGTTGTTCAACACTCTCGAAGAGCAATTGAGGATATTTATAAACGATGGGAAATGGACGGACGTGAATTCCCCGGCGCATGAAAAGATCGATTGCTCGTTTGCCCTCATCATCAATGAGATGCCGTCTCCCACGTCGTTTAGAGGAGAATTGCAGGTTCAAGCAAGAAGACCCGTTTCCGGTGCATCATGCAATACGCCGTTGCTGAATTATCGTGAACCTTCCTTTTTGTTCGATTACACGGAATATCAGCCGTTAGAGTTCAATCCCGACAACATTTCCAACAACCTGGTTGCGACCATTGCCTTTTATGCCTACCTTATTCTCGGACTCGATTATGATTCGATGTCGCCTCTGGGAGGAACGGATTGTTTCCGTCGGATGCAAACCCTGGCCAGCAACGTTCAACCCAATAACTGGAGCGGATGGGAAGCGTTTGGAGGTGAGCGGAACAAGTATGCCATTGCCGTTGCTTTCAACGAACCCGTATTTAAAGATTACCGCCGGATGTGGCACGATTACCACCGGGCAGGATTGGATGAAATGGCGGTAAACAGTGAAAAAGGTCGTCAAAAAGTTGTAACTTCGCTGCCTGTAATCGCTTCGCTATACGCCCGTCTGCCCAACTCTGTTTTGGTAACCCTTTTCGGCAATGCCAAACTGGACGAACTGGTAAACGTCTTTACTGGCGCTCCGGAGCAGGAAAAGCGAGCGGCATATGAAATGCTCCGGAATATTTACCCGACGCAGACAGCCGTTTTGGAAAGATTACAACGAACAAACCGTTAGGAAAATTATGCTGAAATCGCTTGCAATACAAAATTATGCGCTGATAGACTCGCTCCAGATCGATTTTGATAAGGGTTTTTCAGTCATCACCGGAGAAACCGGTGCCGGAAAATCCATTATATTGGGTGCACTTTCGCTGATTTTGGGACAACGTGCCGATAATCGTCATATCAAGCAAAACGAGCAGAAATGTACCATCGAAGGTATTTTCGATCTTTCAAGGTATGGTTTGCAAGATTTTTTTGAAGAGCGGGATTGGGAATATAATCCCGATGAATGCATCCTGCGCCGTGAAATCTGGACGACCGGGAAGTCGCGGGCTTTTGTGAACGACTCCCCTGTTTACCTGAATGACCTGAAGGGACTGGGCGATAGATTGATAGATATCCATTCACAGCATCAGAACCTGTCGTTAAACGATAACTTTTTTCAGTTAAACGTTTTGGATATTCTTGCCCGTACAAAAACGGAGAAAGAGGTGTACCAAAAAGCTTTCAAGGAATATCAGGCGAGCAGGAAACTGCTGCTCGAACTGCAGGAGCAATCGCAGAAAAACAAGGAAGAGGAAAATTATTTTCAATTCCAGTTCGACACATTGGCCGGTGCAAAACTACAGGCGGGAGAGCAGGAAGAACTGGAAGCCGAACTGGAAACCATAACGCATGCCGAGGAGATTAAAGCTTCGCTTTTTGCAGTAGTAGATACATTCTCGGGTGAAGGTGACGCTGTAGAGCAAAAATTAAAATCGGTAACCGATGCGTTGAAAAGTATCCGGCATGTTTTTCCGAAAGCAGCCGAATTGGAGCAGCGGGTGGAGTCGGCTTATATCGATTTAAAAGAGGTCCGGATTGAAGCCGGGAAGCATTTCGAAGAAACAGATTTCAATGCCGAACGGCAACAACAGGTGGAGGAGCGGTTAAGCGTGATATACGATTTACAGAAGAGGCATTCGGTGAAATCGGTTGAGGAACTGCAGGAGATACAGAGGCAGCTGGATGAAAAGCTGCAAGACATCCTGTCGTTGGACGAACAAATAGAGCAACTTGAAAAAGAGGTATTTGAAAAACAACAGCTGATGTTGCAAAAAGCCAGGGCTTTGAGCGAAAAGAGAAAATCGGCTACGCAGCCGGTAGAGAAGCAGCTCACGGACATGCTTGTTTATCTGGGAATGCCTAACGCGAGGTTCACATGCGATATTACCACCAAAAACAATCCCGATTCTAACGGAAAAGATGCTGTCGGCTTTCTTTTCTCCGCCAATAAAAACACACCGTTGCTGCCCGTTTCCCAGATTGCATCCGGCGGAGAAACCTCTCGACTGATGCTTTGCCTGAAATCGATGATTGCCGGAGCAACAGCACTGCCAACGGTTATTTTTGATGAAATTGACACGGGTACTTCGGGTGAGATTGCCGATAAAATGGGCACGATCATGCGCGAGATGGCACACGACATGCAGGTAATCGCCATCACCCATTTGCCGCAAATAGCAGCCAAAGGAACAAGGCATTACAACGTTTACAAAGAGGATAGTGCTGAGACTACGGCAACCTATATGCGCCTGTTGCCGCAAAACGATAGGATTTCGGAAATAGCCCGGATGCTTAGCGGTGCGGAAGTTACTGCTCAGGCTGTAGAAAATGCCAAGGTGATGCTGAGAGAAGGACAAATCACAAATCACAATTCACAATTCATAATTCATAATTAGAACTACCGTCAACTTGTCAACCCAAAAAATGAAAGAAAAAGAGATGATTTTCGGCATCCGTGCCGTGATTGAAGCGGCGGAAGCCGGAAAAGATATTGACAAAGTACTTGTTAAGCGCGAACTGTCGGGTGAACTTTTCAAAGAACTGCAAGAGGTGTTGCGCCGGTACGAAATCCCGATGCAGAAAGTCCCGCTGGAGCGGATCGACAGGATCACCCGTAAAAATCATCAGGGTGTTATTGCCTTTACTTCGGCAGTTACCTACCAGAAATTGGACCAGATTGTCCCGTTTCTGTACGAGCAGGGGAAAAACCCGCTTATTATCGTGCTTGATGGAATTACCGATGTGCGTAACTTTGGGGCCATTGCCCGTACATGCGAAGTTGCAGGCGTAGATGCCATAGTGATTCCGGCGCGCGGAAGTGTATCGGTAAATGCCGATGCCATAAAGACGTCGGCCGGAGCATTACACATCATTCCGGTATGTCGGGAAAATAGCCTGAAAGAAGCCGTTGTGTTCCTGAAAGACAGTGGAATAAAAGTAGTTGCCGCCACCGAAAAAGCGGCAAAAAACTATACCGAAGCAGACATGTCCGTACCTGTAGCCATTTTAATGGGATCGGAAGACGAAGGTGTTTCTCCCGAAATCCTACGCATATGTGATGAGTTGGTAAAGGTTCCACAGTTTGGTAGCATTCAATCGCTCAATGTTTCGGTGGCAGCGGGTGTAATGATTTATGAGGTGATAAGACAAAGGGCGGTCTTAACTGTCCACTATTAAACTATTTAAAAATGAAAAAAATAATTTCAACAAAACGTGCTCCCGCGGCAATTGGTCCTTACAACCAGGCAATTGAGGTGAACGGAATAATTTTTATTTCCGGACAGATCCCTATTAATCCGCTGACCGGAGAGCTGGTCCCCGGAGGAGTGAAAGAGCAAGCAGCTCAATGTTTCAAAAACATCCGGGCTATTTTGGATGAAGCCGGACTTACAACTAAAAACATTGTGAAAATTACCGTCTTTCTGGGCGACATGGCTTACTTTTCCGAGATGAACGAGGTTTACGCTTCGCAGTTCGATGGGGATTTCCCTGCCCGTTCGGCCATAGCTGCCAAAGGTCTGCCCAAAAATTGCATGGTGGAAATTGAAGCAATCGCCGTACGATGAGGACACTGGGAAATGTGATCTGGATTGTTTTCGGAGGTATATTCATTGCCGTCGAATACGTTATAGCCAGTGTTGGCCTGATGGTTACAATAATAGGTATTCCTTTCGGCTTGCAATCGCTGAAACTGGCAGAGATGGCCTTGTTGCCGTTTGATAAAAAAGCGGTACAAAACCACACAACTTCGGGGTGCCTGGCGCTTGTTATGAATATAATCTGGTTCTTTATCGGCGGCTTGCCCATCGTGCTCACGCACCTGTTTTTTGGCCTGTTGTTTTACATCACCATCATCGGTATTCCTTTCGGAAACCAGCATTTCAAACTAATGAAACTGGCGTTTTCTCCGTTTGGAAAAGTAATTGTGAACCGATAATTAGTCAACGACTGCCGGCAGGTTCTCTTCTATTTCTTCGGGCGGGTCTTTTTTTACCACAAATGCACTTATCTCCCAAAGCATGTAAAGCGGTATGGTAACCACAATGAGCGAAAATGGATCGCCCGAGGGGGTAATTATGGCTGCCAGCACCATAGAACCTACCACTGCGTGTTTGCGGTACTTGCGGAAGAAAGACCGGTAAATGAGTCCGAGACTGGATAAGAGCCAGAAAACAAGTGGCAACTCGAACACCACGCCCATAATGAGGATAAGGGTGTAGAAATTACTCATGTAGGAATCCAGCGAAATGGTGTTTTGGATTGCATCGCTTAGTTGAAAAGTAATGAGAAATCGGAAGATCAAGGGGAAAACCATAAAATAGCCAACCAGGCAACCGATCACGAACATTACTCCACCGAACCCGAAAGCCATCTTTACCCCTTTGGTCTCGTTTTCGTACAGGGCCGGGCTGATAAAGCGCCAGAGTTCAAACAGAATATAAGGTATAGTCAACAGGACAGCAAATGCCAGGGAGGTGGAAATATAGGTCATAAACTGCGTGGTCATGTTGATATTCAACAATTCGACATTAAAAGAGTCAGCAGAAAAATCAGGAAGGAAAGGTAGGTACTCTCCGGCTTTTTCAAAGAAACGATAGGTGATAAAGTCGGAAGATCGGGGTGCAAGAATTACCGAGTCGAAAATACGTGGAATAAGGATAAATCCAGCAATAGCCAAGATAAGCACTGCGCCGATAATCCGAATCAACGTCCAGCGGAATTCCTCGAGATGGTCCCAAAAGGACATTTCTTTCTCTTTCATGCAACCAACAGATTATAGAATTTAATCTCGGAAAAAACCCACAAAAACGCGGATTAATCCCGAGAACGGACGATTTTTACAAAAACGGGTAAATCAGGTTACTGATTGCTAGGAGTTGATGTTTTTTTGTCGGCCGGATCGGCTTTGATATCTTCTTCAATATCGTTCAGTCCCTTCTTGAAACTGTTGATGCCTTTTCCGAGCCCTTTCATAAATTCAGGGATTTTCTTTCCACCAAAAAGAATCAGGACAACCAAAATAATAATGGGAATTTCCCATCCGTTTAAATTAAAAAGCAGTGGATTCATAGGTTTTATTGTTAGTTTGTTAATTTGTTTACGAATACTATATTTTCACAAAAGTAGAATTAATTATTAAGTTTCGCAATAATATTAAGATAAAGTTTCGTAAAAAGGAACGTCAACTGATTTTCGTATGGCGGTCACGCATAGTCAAGTATTGGAGTCCGGTCGCTGCGTGGAACTGATTGGTTTTGCCGGTTCAAAATGTTAACATTCAAAAAATGTACGTAGACACTCTATTTTTGTTTTAAATTTGTGTCGTTAAGTTTAGAACGGTTATAATTAATGAATAAAACATGTCTGCTTCTCATCGTTTTTCTGTCTGTTGCGATGGGAGTTTTTTCTGTTAACCCCCCTGCTTCTGAAGTTCGGGCGGTTTGGTTGACAACAAATTACGGGCTTGACTGGCCAAGGAATAAAATCAGTCAGGAGATGCAAAAAAGAGAGCTTGTCGTTATCCTCGATAATTTGCAAAAACACAATTTCAATACAGTCCTGTTTCAGGTCCGGGCCAGGGGAGAAATGTTTTATGATTCAAAAATTGAGCCGATGGCATCGGTCGTTGTACCATCCGCTCACGGGAAACCTCAATTCGATCCGCTGGCTTTTGCCATAGAAGAGTGCCATAAGCGCGGTATGGAGCTGCACGCCTGGATGGTAACTTATCCGTTGGGATTAGACAAGCACGTGAGAAGTTTGGGCGCAAGATCGATAACAAAGAAGAATCCATCCATAACCAGGAAATACCGTGGCGAATGGTTTCTTGATCCGGGTAATCCCAAAACAGACGACTATCTCTTGTCCATCGTCAAGGAGATCGTTTCGAATTACGATATTGACGGAATTCATTTTGATTATATCCGGTATCCGGACAACACAGGTAAGTTTCCTGATGCCGGTATGTACAGGCTCTACGGTAAGGGGAAAACGTTGCAACAATGGCGTAGGGATAACATTACCCGGTTTGTGACCAAAGCTTACGACTGGGTGAAAAGTCAAAAAAAATGGGTGCAGGTCAGCAGTGCTCCGCTGGGACGGTACAGGGCGTTGGGAAATACCGGGGCTGGATGGACGGCTCTGGAAACTGTTTTTCAGGATGCCGCCATGTGGCTGAAGATTGGCAAACACGATGCCCTTTATCCGATGATGTACTACAAAGACCATCTTTTTTATCCGTTCGTTGACGATTGGCTGGAGAACGGGAACAGGCGTATCATCGTACCGGGATTGGGGACTTATCAGATGATAGAACTGGGATGGAGCCGGCAGGATATCGAGAACCAGATGGATTACACAAGAAAGAATGAATCGGCCGGACAGGCATACTTCAGAGCCGATAATGTGCTTTCGAACACCAAAGGGATTTTGAATACCCTTGACCACTACTACCGTTATCCGGCAAAACTGCCTGCGATGACATGGCTCTCGGATGAAGTTCCCGAAGCGCCGCAGGACTTAACAGCCGAAAATGTTGACGGAAGACTTCAGTTGAATTGGAAAACCGGTGATGCCGGAGCTCGTGTCACTTACAATGTTTACAGGAGTGAATCGGAGGATTTTGATGTAAACAAAGCTGAAAATATCCTTGCCACGGGATTGAGAAATCCTTTTTTTGAGTATGCTGCTTCCTCTGTTATCCGGCATTTTTTGTTCATTCCGAAACGGTGAAATGAATTTAAATGTGTATCTTTAAAAAAATATCAAAAAAATAACTTCAAGCGATTGAAAAAAGAAATATTTTTGTAGTATGGATAGCAGTCAAAAATTGAGAAAACAGGTGAAAGACGAGTTCATGCAGTATCTCTCTGATCGTAAGCATCGTAAAACTCCGGAGAGATTTGCCATACTCGATCATATTTACAACACGAAAGGACATTTCGACATGGATTCATTATACAAATCCATGGTAGACGTGAATTTCCGCGTTAGCCGTGCCACCCTCTACAATACCATTGAACTGCTGCTTGACTGTGGACTGGTGGTGAAACATCAGTTTGGAGGAAATATTTCAAAGTACGAGCGTGCTTACGGCAACGAGAATCACGATCACATTATCTGTACCAGCTGTGGGGAAGTTTGGGAATCCAAGAACGGCAACCTGTTTACTCCGGCACAGCAAAGAAAAATTAAAAAATTTACCGTAAGCTATTACAGTATGTATATTTACGGGATTTGTAGTAAGTGTAGTCACGCCAAGAAAATTGCGTTGAGAAAACTGAATAAGGAAAAAAAATAACATGGAAATAAGAAGTAAAGGTTCTTTTATCTTGTCTCTTGGTTCTAATTAAGAAAAAAAATGAATGTAGATGTAATTTTAGGCCTTCAATGGGGCGATGAAGGAAAAGGAAAAGTAGTAGATGTGTTAACGCCCAATTACGATATTGTGGCCCGTTTTCAGGGAGGACCGAACGCCGGACATACGTTGGAATTTGAAAATCAAAAGTATATATTGAGATCGATTCCGTCGGGAATTTTTCAACCGGGGAAAATCAACATTATCGGAAATGGGGTTGTGCTGGATCCGGCTTTGTTTAAAGCTGAAGTGGAGGCGTTGGAAGCATCGGGGCATGCATTGACCGACCGGCTGTATGTTTCCAAGAAAGCTCATTTAATTTTGCCTACCCATCGGTTGCTTGATGAAGCCATGGAACAGGCAAAAGGTGATTCAAAAATAGGAACGACCGGCAAAGGAATCGGCCCGACATACACCGATAAAGTGAGCAGGAACGGCTTGCGGGTAGGGGATCTGTTCAACCATTTCGAAGAGAAATACAAAAAAGCCACGGCCCGACACATCGAGATGCTGGCCCAGTACGATTTTGAGTACGACTTGGAAAAAATTGAAAGCGCTTGGTTTGCCGGAGTCGAGAAATTGAAATCGTTCCATATTATCGATTCGGAGCATTTTATCAACAAGTCACTCGTATCGGGTAAGGGAGTGCTTGCCGAAGGTGCGCAAGGATCCATGCTTGATATTGATTTTGGCTCCTATCCGTTTGTCACTTCATCCAACACCATTTGCGCCGGCGCCTGTACCGGATTGGGCGTTGCTCCCCGAAGAATAGGCGAAGTGTTCGGAATTTTCAAGGCATACTGCACCCGGGTGGGAAGTGGCCCTTTCCCCACAGAACTGTTCGATGAAGACGGACAGCAGATGCGTGATCTGGGACGTGAATACGGCTCTGTTACCGGACGACCGCGTCGTTGCGGGTGGATTGACCTTGTAGCGCTCCGCTACACGGTGATGCTTAATGGGGTTACCAAGCTGGTGATGATGAAAAGTGATGTGCTGGATACTTTCGAAACCATCAAGGTGTGCGTGGCTTACAACATCAACGGACAAGAAACGGAAGACTTGCCGTTCGACATTACAGAAAACATTGAACCCGTTTTTGTGGAGTTGCCCGGTTGGAAGACCGATATGACGGACATGCAGTCGGAAGACGAATTTCCCGAAGAGTTCAACGCCTATCTTTCGTTTTTGGAAGAAGAGCTGGGTGTGCCTATTGCCATTGTTTCAGTGGGACCTAACCGGGCCCAGACAATCATCAGGTAACAATAAATACGCGGTCCGGCTTAGTAAAAAGTAAGCAGGTATGGCAGATACTCTTTTGCAACAAAGGTTGCGGCATGAAGTGATGGATCGGATAGCCGGAAGATACGCCATTTCGGATGAAGTTATTCTGGCGATGAAAAGCGTTCCTCGGCATTTGTTCGTGAGTGAAGATCAAAGACATGCCGCTTACTTGGATGAGCCGTTGCCTATTGCATCGGGACAAACTATTTCCCAGATTACTACCGTAGCCCTGCAGACCGGGTTGTTGAAAATGGAGAAAGGGGATAAAGTTCTCGAAATCGGAACCGGAAGCGGATACCAGGCAGCCATCTTGTGTGAGCTGGGTTTCCGGGTCTACAGCATGGAAAGGCATAAAAAACTCTACCTGGCGGCCAAAGAGAATTTATTGGCGCTGGGATACGGGGATGTTGTTTTGGTATACGGTGATGGGTTTAACGGGTTGCCTCAATACGCCCCTTTCAACGGTATACTGGTTACGTGCGGAGCGCCCAAGATTCCGGAAAAACTGGTGGATCAGCTTGTGATAGGAGGAAAGATGGTGGTGCCGATAGGAGAAAAATTACAGGAAATGGTGGTGGTTGAAAAAACCGGTGAAACGGGCTATACGACTACGGGTGAAGGCTTTTTTCGGTTTGTACCCATGCTGAAAGGGACGGTGAAGTGAAAAAAACAGGTCTAATTCGTAGAAAACATTTTAGAGCTGTTTTACGTTTAATAAAAAACTAAATAAAAAAATTATCGCATGAGTGCAGTTTGGTTTCTATTGATTCTAATTGCTGTAGCAGGCTTTGGTGTACAAGCTATGCTCCAGAGCCGGTTTAAAAAATACTCAAGAATTCCCTTGAGAAACGGAATGACGGGTCGGGATGTGGCAGAAAAAATGCTTCACGACAACGGCATATACGATGTCCAGGTCATTTCGGTCCGCGGTCAGCTTACCGATCACTATAACCCCACCAATAAAACCATCAACCTGAGCGAACCGGTTTACGGGAGCAACAGTATCGCTGCGGCTGCAGTGGCTGCTCATGAAACAGGTCACGCCTTGCAGCACGCCAAGGGGTATGCTCCTCTGAAAATGCGTTCGGCTTTGGTACCCGTTGTCAGCGCTTCTTCAAGGTGGGTTACGTGGATATTGCTGCTCGGAATTGTTACAGTGTCTACTTTCCCGGCATTGTTGTGGATGGGAATCGGCTTGTTTGCTTTGACAACACTGTTTAGTTTTGTGACGCTTCCCGTGGAAAAAAATGCGACCAACAGGGCATTAAGCTGGTTAAGCAGCGCTGGTGTTACCGATGTAAGCAACCACTCGCAGGCCACCGATGCTTTACGGTGGGCCGGGTATACTTATGTTGTGGCTGCATTAAGTTCGTTGGCAACCCTCCTGTATTACATCATGATTGCCATGAGCGGAAGCAGGAGGTAAATTCCAGCTCTAGCATCGAACATAGATATTGATGAGCAGGCTATCAGCTTGCTGCCGGAAAGTTGTAAAACGCTTACACTCAGGAAAGGCGAGTTTGCTTTGCGCGAAGGAGAAACCATACATCAATGTACACTATAAAAAGAACGGTTATCTTTGCATGGAGAATATTTTAAAAATCACAAAGGAGAAAAAATGAAGACAATTTATCATGCTGCAGGTAGCCGCGGCCATGCCGAACACGGATGGCTCAAAAGCAATCATACATTCAGCTTTGCCAATTATTACAACCGCGAGAGAATGCATTTTGGCGTTTTGCGCGTAATCAATGATGATTCCGTGGAGGGGGGAGAAGGTTTCGGCACGCATCCGCACAACGATATGGAAATAATATCCTTGCCGCTTGAGGGTGAGCTTGAACACCGCGACAGTATGGGCAACGGAAGCATTATCCGTCAAGGGGACGTACAGGTCATGTCTGCGGGAACAGGAATAACGCACAGTGAATTTAATGCCCGTCAGGATCAGCCGGTAAAATTCCTGCAAATATGGGTGTTCCCGAGAGAGAAAGGAGTCAAGCCGCGTTACGATCAGGTCCGTATTGCCGACTTTACCAAACCCAACGATTTTCAGCAGATTGTTTCTCCCGATCCGGATGGCGACGGTGTATGGATACATCAGGATGCATGGTTCCATCTCGCCAATTTTGACAGGGGGGTTACTAAAGAATATAACGTAAAGAAGAAAGGCAACGGAGTATATCTGTTCGTGATTGGCGGCAAGGTTAAAGTGGGGACGCAAGTGTTGAGCGAACGTGACGGTTACGGAATTTGGGACGTCGACAGTTTTACACTTGAAGCGCTTGAGAATTCCGAGGTTCTTTTGATGGAAGTCCCCATGGAATTACCTTGAATTTATTTTAAAGACGGCAACCAATTGCCGTCTTTATTTGTTTACCATGAAATTAACTACACTGCGATGAAAACAATTTTAATAACAGGTGGGTCGGGCTTGATAGGAAGAAAACTATCGCGGTTGCTTGTCGAAAAAGGATACAAAGTGATTTGGCTTAGCCGTGAGCGATATGTAAAAGCCGAGATACCCCGTTACAGGTGGGACTACCGACGAAATGAAATAGAGAAAGAGGCTGTGGAACGGGCCGATATCATTGTCCACCTGGCCGGATCGAATATTGGAGAAGACGCGTGGACAAGGCAAAAAAAACAGGAAATCGTGGAGAGCCGTGTCCAAACCGCACAACTGTTGCTCGACACAATAAAATCGATGGATAAAAGGCCCGAAGCTTTTATCTCGGCTTCGGCAATCGGGTATTATGGATTGAAGATAACCAACCACCTGTACTCGGAGGATGATCTTTCTACCGAAAACGATTTTTTGAGCCGGACCTGCCGTAAATGGGAGAATGCCGCTCTCCGTTTTCAGGAAGAACTCAATATTCGGACGGTCGTGTTGCGTACGGGATTCGTGATTTCAAAAAACAGCGATGCTTTCAGGAAGATGGTCCTGCCTACCCGTTTTGGGCTGGGTGCACCTATCGGAAGCGGCAGGCAATACTTGACGTGGATACATATCGATGATCTTTGCCGTATCTATTTGAAAGTTATTGAAGATACAGATATGAAAGGCGTGTACAATGCCGTTTCTCCTGAATTTATCAGCAATGCCGATTTCATGCATACGTTGGCAAAGGTGATGAAACGGCCTTTTTTTATGCCACACGTACCGTCGTTTTTAATGCGTCTGATTCTAGGAGAGGCTGCCGGTATGATTCTGGGGGGAAGCCGCATTTCATCCCGTAAAATTCAGGATGCCGGGTATGAATTTCAGTACGATACCTCGGAGAAAGCGATGAAAGCTTCGTTGAAAGCCATAAAGGAGAGGGAGGACAAAAAAAGGAAAAGAAAGTAGCCGATTATCTTTTCATTCCCGGCAGTGCTGCTAAAACCAAGCTCAACGACAACTTTCTCGAAAGAAAATTAAGAATTGACGCAGTCACCCGTAATTTTAATACGTTGTCGAAACTCATAGCTCTTAGCTCTAACCCCCAGACCTCACAATGGAAATAACAAAAGCTGTATATTTCAACTCGCGCGAGGACTGGCGTCAATGGTTGTCGGAGAATTTTCGTAAAGAAAAGGAGATATGGCTTATCTACCCCAATAAATCGACAGGAAAACCGCGTATTTTGTACAACGATGCCGTGGAGGAGGCGTTATGTTTTGGCTGGATCGACAGTACGATGAAAAAATACGATGAAACTCACGTCGCTCAGCGGTTCTCGCCACGAAATCCTAAAAGTACTTACTCTCAACCCAACAGGGAACGACTTCGGTGGCTGGCGGAAAATAACCTGTTACACCCTGAAATTTACGAAAAAGTAACAAACATTTTATCGGAAAAATTTGTTTACCCACCAGATATTATCACAGCATTGCAAGCCGACAAGGAAACGTGGCAAAACTTCCAAAAATTCTCCGAAACCTATAAGCGGATCCGGGTAGCATATGTCCACGATTCACGCAGTCGCCCCGAATTTTTTGCAAAACGCCTGGCCAACCTGTTAAAGATGACAAAGCAAAACAGAAAAATAATCGGACACGGCGGAGTGGACAAGTATTACTGAGACAATCAGCCGTAAAAAAAGTAAAATCAATGAGCAACCCCGAAAACATCGATCAATATATCGCCGGCTTTGATGCCGAAGTGCAGAAAAGACTCGAGACGATTCGGAAATTGGTTCACGATACCCTTCCCGAAGCCGTGGAATCCATCAGTTACCAAATGCCCGCCTTTAGGTACAACGGAAAAATTTTGGCGTATTTTGCAGCATTCAAAAACCACATCGGATTTTACGCCACGCCCGAATCCAATCTGGCGTTCAAAGAAGAATTATCGGGATACAAAACCACCAAGGGTGCTATTCAACTGCCTTACGACAAGCCGACTCCGATAGAGCTGCTCCGTAAAATCATTCTGTTCAAAGCGGCTTCCAACGAAGTGCAAAAAAAGAAATAATATGAACAATACCGTCTATCCTTGTATTTGGTGCGACAACAACGCCCACGAAATGGCCGGCTTTTATTGCAGCACTTTTCCCGAAACCACCGTAGTGGATGAAAATCCGGTGGTGATCGTGCTCGAAATGTTCGGACAGAAACTGATGCTGCTTGACGGTGGCGATAAGTTCAACCCCAATCCGTCTATTTCGCTGATGTTTCTGACGATGTCGGAAAAGCAAGTAGAAGAGATCTGGAATAAACTCATACAGAACGGCAAGTCGATGATGCCGCTTGACGCCTATCCATTTAGTCCGAAATACGGCTGGGTACAGGATAAATACGGCGTTTCGTGGCAGTTATATACGGCACGCGATGAAAACCACATCCTCCGGAAAATAGTGCCGACGCTGATGTTTACCGGCACTCAAAACGGACGGGCAATGGAGGCTGCTCATTTGTACACATCACTTTTCCCCAATTCAGAGATACGTGGTGTAATGTATTATAATGAAGAAAGCGGTGAACCCGAAACCAGCGTGCAGCACGGTGAATTTCTTATCAACAATTGCCTGTTGATGATGATGGATAGTTCACTGGAGCACAATTTCAGCTTCTCCGAGGGTGTCTCGCTGGTGGTTGAGTGCAATCACCAGGAGGAAATCGATAACTATTGGAACGTGCTTGCATCAGATGGCGGAGAGGAGAGTATGTGCGGATGGTTAAGAGATCGATTCGGAATCAGTTGGCAAATTGTTCCTGCCGAGTTGGGCGGATGGATTAAAAAATCAACAAAGGTGATGGAAGAAGTGTTGAAAATGAAAAAGTTGGATATTGAGACATTGAAAAAAGCCATAAAATAGATTATGAACAAGGTGCTTATGCTGATTACGCGATAGTAGAAAAAGAGTATATATTTTATGGGAGGATCTGTTATGTATAAAAAACAAATTTCAATAAACACAAACGTTGAGAAAGTGTGGAGTGCACTGACTCAACCGGAAGAGATGCGAAACTGGTATTTCAGTATTTCGGATTTTGAAGCGACGGAAGGTGCTGTATTCGATTTCATTGTTTCTTTCACCGATGAATCCGGAGAACACAAATTCCGTCATTTATTCAAGATACTCGAAGTAATCCCTGACGAAAAACTGAGCCATACCTGGGAACATCCCGGACACAGTGAGGGAACCTCAACGCTTACCTGGGAACTTGCTCCCGGAGAGGAGTCCACTACCGTGACTCTTATGCACGAGGGGAACGAAAGTTTTCTCGACGAGGGCAGCAATTATTTCACTGCAGAAAGTTATACTGCCGGATGGGACGATATTCTGCAAGGACTGAAAGAATATCTCGAAAATGAAGTTTAGTATAATCTTTTTTTCTTTCTTGGTAACGACGGCTATTTCTGCGCAGCGTACCCAGACCGGGACAAATTCTACTGAACTCACAAACACCCGATCCGGTCCGTCAGGAATTAACGGCGAGGGGATATGTGCTGCAGTTTTCTGACCGGACAAGCGGGCCAGTGAATGCTATTTATTTCGATCAGAAAAACAGGACTATGCGCGGTGGAAGCAGCAACTACGGCGAGAATTACAGAATTGTGTGGTGAGAAAGAATAAAAATCAAAAAATCAAAAAATCAAAAAAATCATGGCTAAATTAAATCCTTATCTTAATTTTGACGGTACTTGCGAAGAAGCATTTCGGTTTTATAAAATTGTTTTTGGCGGTGAATTTCTGGGAGATATCCACAAAATGAAAGATATCCCCGGCATGGACATCCCCGAAGAAGCAAAAAACAGGGTCATGCACGTGGCACTTCCTGTCGGAAACGATCTTTTAATGGGCTCCGATGTGTTTCCTGGGCAACCGTTCGTTCAGGGGAACAACAACTACATCAGTCTCTTTCCCGAAAGCCGGGAAGAGGCTGACCGTTTATTCGGGGCTTTGTCCGAAAGCGGCGAAATAGAGATGCCTATGGCAGATCAGTTTTGGGGCGATTATTTCGGTAGCCTGAAAGACAAATTCGGAATCTGCTGGATGATTAATTATAATTCTGAAAATCAGTAGCCTGTCTAATTTTTTTCCGCTGTTCCGGGTTGTTTCATTTCTTCGCAATCCGGTACAACCGGCCTTCATCGGTAACGGCGTAGAGCGCTCCGTCCTTTCCATCGCCGACATCGCGGAACCGTTGATTTTCGCCGGTGAGCAGCCGTTCTTCACCGATAACTTTATTGTCTTTCAGGACCATTCGGGCTATGTGTTTGCTGTTCAACCCACCTATAAACAGGTTGTTCTGCCATTCCGGAATTGCGCTAGAAGAATAGAACGCCATTCCGCTGGGAGAGAGCACCGGATCCCAATAATATACCGGCTGTTCCAGCCCTTCTTTTTGCGTAGCTCCGTCACTGATGGCAGCGCCGCTATATTCGATCCCGTACGTGATGGTTGGCCATCCGTAATTTTTACCGGGTTTGATCAGGTTAATTTCATCACCGCCGCGCGGCCCCATTTCCGATAACCAAAGTTCCTGGGTAAGCGGATGTATGTCGAGTCCTTGCGGATTCCTGTGCCCATAAGAGTAAATTTCGGGCAATGCACCCTCTGTATTGATAAACGGATTGCCGGCAACCGGTTCTCCTTCGGTGGTGATATGAATTACTTTTCCGTGTCCGGTATTGAGTAGCTGCGCATTGGGCCTTGTTCGTAAATCCGATCGTTCACCGGTGGAAACGAAAATATTTCCACGCTTGTCAAAAACGATGCGGCTTCCGAAGTGCATGCTGTTGTCGAAGTATGGAACGGCCCTGAAAATAACCTGAAAATTCTCGATGGTTGTTTCGTCAGCAGAGAGCTTGCCCTTACCCACTGCCGTGAGCGATCCTTGCGTTGTCTTTTCGGCAAGGGTGAAGTAAAGCATCCTGCTGGCCTCAAAATCGGGAGCCGGAGCTACGTCGAGCAACCCTCCCTGGCCCCTGTCGTCAACGGCAGGAAATCCGGAGATGGGGGGGCTGACTGTACCCTCAGTGGTGGCTATGCGCATTGTGCCTCCTTTTTCAGTGATGGCTAACCTCCCGTTAGGAAGGGCAGTAACAGCCCAGGGGCTCACCAGTCCGCTTGCAATAACCTTAGCTTCGTAGGGAGTGGTTGTTTTCACCCCTGCAATCCGGGTTTGCCCTTCAAACGCGGGCTTGTAATTTGTATTGGCTTTCCCTGTCTCTACCGGAGGCAATGTCCCCGCCTGAGGTTCTTGCTCCGTCGGTGTCTGGTCGAAATCCCCTCCATTGCTATCCTTTTGTTCAACGCAGGAGGCCGACGCAAAAAACCATGCCAGCGAAATTATCGCTGCAAATTTAAAATGTTTCATTACCTGTGATCTTTAATGTTAAATTATACCCGCATTTTTGTTAAGCTAAA
>JALHIE010000073.1:811-11816 GCA_022840285.1 Porphyromonadaceae bacterium | reverse complement strand
CGTCCCCCCCGAGCGCCTGCAGACGCTGCAGGGCCGTGGTGGACAAGCCTTCCGAAGAAATTTCGTTCAGGAAAGAAATGTCTGAGAACCAGTAGATAAGCACAAACATTACCACAGAAAGAGGCCCCCCTAAAATGGACATCCATCGTTCAAAGCCCGACTTCTGCATTTTAGGGAGCTTCTCAATCCTGTAGTTATTCATATCCAGCGGATCGAATGCCATGTCACTTCCAGTTTTTAAACGGATTCTTCATTAACATGGAATTATAATACCGGGTATCACCGGTAACTTCCGCACCCAGCCAGGAAGGTTTTTCAAAAGCTTCGTCCTCCGCACCAAGCTCAATCTCGGCCAGGGTAAGGCCCTGGTTATCGCCGTAGAATTCATCTACTTCAAAAGTGTGGGGTCCCGCTTTTACCAGGTAACGGGTTTTGTCGATGACACCCGGTTCGGAGAGTTCAAGGAGCGAACGGACATCTTCCACCGGGATCTCTTTTTCCCATTCAAAACGACTGGCCCCACTCTTGTTGCCAATGCCTTTTACGGTAATAAATCCCTTGTCCCCTTTTACCCGGACCCTTACGGTTCTTTCGGGAACAGAACTCAGGTATCCTTGGGTAATGCGGGTTGATTTGACGGCTAAGGGCTTATAGGGCCCGGTTACTAAAAATTTGCGTTCAATTTCCTGTGCCATATCATTCGTTTGCCAGAGGTTTGGGACTCATACCAATAATGCGCTTAATGGCCTGTAGGTAGTTGATGTTTTCAACGCCTTCAAGCCCCAGCTCTTTAATGGTTTTCAGAATATCTTCAATCTCGGTCGATTCCGAGTTGATGGTCACCACTTTGGCTCCGTTGATAAGGACATTGCCCACCTCACAGATGGTGTCATTGATCATATAGCCAAAACGTTGTTTGTGCACTCTGACGGCAGCCAGGCGGGGGTGATTCCGTACCATATCTATAAACTCGTCGTACGTATAGGTTTCTTTGGTCAGTTCCGGCATCTCTACCATAAAGGCGGGAAAAACTTCCTCTTTAAGCACCTGGGCCGAAATGGGGAACTCGCCCTTCATGAGCGGATTCCATTGTTCCAGTCCCTTTACGGTTTGTACGTAAGTCTTGATATCCATTTTGCCATCGCGGATTTTGGTGTTGTTAATATCGTTTGCTGCCGATATGATATACACCTCGTCGCTGGAACGTTCCCATACTTTTTCCGGAACAGGGACTGATAGCCGGGCCATGCGCTGGTGCGCCCGGTCAAAACATTGCCCGAAGGAACGGAACTCGAATCTTGGCTTGGATATAGCCCCTATCTCCATTTTTTCTTTTGACATATATTTACTGGCAATGGTCTATTGCAGCCCTATTACATAATCTGTACTTTCCTGGTTGGCGGCACCAGGAGTTGCCGGGGCATGTGCCCATTTTTTGTCTGTGTTGCGGCTGTAAGATGCAGGGGCGGTCTTGGCAATGGCCGTAAGGTTGAAATCGTCAATGCTGCTTCCGGCCGGATTGAACAGCTGGATCCTTACATTCTTCTTGGCCGAGAGCCCACTGTGAAAGATCAGTGCTTCCGGGTGGGTCGGATGGTCTGCCTGAACGTCCTCGCTGTAGAGCAGCAGGAACTGGCCCGGGGCAAGTGTACGATCGTCGCAAACCCAGACGGGTTGATCATTTTCACTGTCTTTACAAATATAAACGCCTTCCAGGGGAATATCCTTGGTGCCCCTGTTGTGCAATTCCATAAATTTTACATTCCCGTTAAGCTCGTTAAGGTAAAGTCCCGAGTAATCCACAACAATAGCCGCCACGGTATAGGATTTATCGGCCGATTTGGCGACATACCCTTTTTCGTTCAAGGCTTCTACATGGAAAGTCACCACAGTCTTGTCTGCCTGTGCCGGGATCACCCCGGAATATACGTCTCCCGAGGCCGTCATGTTTACCGATTGGGCCGAGCCTCCGCCGATGGAATATTTCAGAACAGCCGAGGAAACGCTGCGAAGGTCTGTGATGGTGGCAGAAACCGTTACTGCGTCTTTAGGGGTAACGGCTTCGGGGTTGAACTTCAGGTTGGAAATGGATGCGGGCCCGTCGTACAAGTCGTCCTTGACACAGGAGGTTGTAAAACCTGCAACCAGAAGAAGCGCTGCAAAAAGTATCTTTTTCATAGTTGTTTTTTTTGAAGGTTAAAAGTCAATTTCAAAACGGACCGACAGGGTATGATAGTCAACACCGGCTGTGCGCGGGGAATCCACCACTTTTGTATAGTCCTTTGTGGGGGTTCCGGAAGCATCGTGGCCCACTAGCAGTTTTCCTTTGCCGTTTGCAAAGCGGTCGTGGTCTGAATACATATAATTGAGCATGATCTTGATATTGTTGTTTATATAGTAGTTCAAACCAGCGGAATAGTTCTGTCCGGAACCGCCGTAAACCGGGGCGCTGTTCAGGGTCAGGTAATCGTAGCGGAAAAGGATCTCTATGTCACCCCAGTTACGTCCGCGGGAAGGTTGGGTAAATTCACCGTCATGGGTGTTATAGCGTTGTTTTCCGCCAAACAGAAGGTATCCCACGTGGGCATACCATCCGCTGAAGTACAGCCTGGACGTTTCACCGGTAACAGTGGGCACGGGATTATTCAGAAAAGTAAGATTACCTATGTATTCACCCTGCATGCGCAACCCTCCGAAATAAGCAGCCAGCTCGGCTCCGTAAAGCAGGTCATGATGAACGTCTTTGATAACATCGGTGTCTATGTATTTTTTGCGGTTGATGGAGGTGGCGGTGCGTGTGCTGTAGCGGACACCGCCGAATTCGCTGGTAGCCATATCCGATTTGGGAGTCCGGTAAGAACCGGCCAGCCCTATGTGCAAGCCTTTATGGCGGTCCTGATAGAAAGGCATGGCAACTACTTTGGCGGTAACGGAATAGCCGGTACTGCGTCCGTAATCTTTGTTGTTGTCTTCCACGTTGGTGCGGATCTCGGCGTCTTCCACAGCCTGGAAGAATACACCGGCAGCGGCCATGAACCAGTTAAGATTGGTTTTCAACTGGGCACCTATATGGCGGGACGGGGCAAAGGTCTGCACCACCATGGGCCGCTCCATGAACGGCAGGTAACGCGAGGTGGTTGTAGATTCCATAGAAAATCCTTCCTTAAAGTTACCAGCCTGGATTTCCAGATTTTTAATACCGCTATACATCAGGAAAGCATCTTTGAGTTCCAGAATGCCGTTTGCAAAATCAAGGTCTACTTCTCCGTACCAGTCTTTTGTTACCTGGGCTTTGACGGCAAATCTTGCCCGGCGTATGGAAACGCCGTTGCCTATAGGATCGTAATCCGGGTTTTCACCAAAGAATGCGGCCCCGTCTACCTGAACCCGGCTGTCAAGCCAGATTTTGTAGTCTTCATTCCTGGATTCAAATACCAGGACACCGTTGCGCTCTTCGGAAAATAACGGTTTGCGATTAACTGGTACCCCGTACTGATTGTAGCGGATCTGCTCTTTTTCCGTAGAATCCGCAACCTGAGCAAAAGCTGAGCACGCAAGCAGGAGTGCCAGTGCTGTAAATAGAAAATGTTTCATACTGTTATGAATTAATTAGGTTAAAATCTTTATAAAAGTAAGACATTATTGTTACTTTTTAAGTCTCTTTATTATAATGGCCAAAATTTATCACGAAAAGACTCATCCTTCGTATATTTGCGTATGGATTTTTCGGAATTAATCAAATTACGCCAGAGTGTCCGTCAATATTCGGACCGGAGCGTTGAAAGAGAAAAAATCATTGCTTGCCTGGAGGCGGCCCGCCTTGCCCCCTCGGCCAATAACTCCCAACCCTGGAAATTTATTGTGGTGGATGAGCCGGAACTGAAGAACCGGGTGGCGGATTGTACGGCCAGCCTTGGAATGAACAAATTCACCTATCAGGCACCCGTGATGGTTGTGGTGGTCCTGGAGAAAGAGAATCTTTTTTCATCTTTGGGAGGTAAGGTGAAAGACAAAATTTTCTGTCATTATGATGTGGGACTGGCAATCGGCCAGTTTTGTCTGCAGGCGGCTGAATTAGGCCTGGGAACCTGTATCATAGGGTGGTTTGATGAAAAGAAGATCAGGGAATTATTGAACATCAACAGAAAAAGGCGCATACCGCTGATCATTTCGCTCGGTTATTCAGAAACACCAGTAAAAGCTAAGAAGCGAAAGCCAATGGATGAAATGAGCCGCTGGAATGCGTACAACTAGTAAAAGGCACCTTTTTAGTCGATGTCCTTGATCATGTTGTCCAACAGATCCTCTACGTGTTCCCGGCTTACATCCCAGGAAGCCCTCCAGCCTCCGTCAATATCTTCTTCGTCTGATTTATAGATTGTTTCACCATCACGTGTTTCAATCACATAATAGTGATGGATATCATCGTTGTCGTATCTTACCACGTAATAAAGTATGATTTCGGCTTCGTATTCGGTATCGGCCAGTTTCCAGAAATCGGCGTGGTCCTCTTCAAGCATTTTGCGGGTGTTAATGCAACCCATGATCTCCCAGCGGCTTTCTCCGTAATTGAGCGGCACATAAACCTTTGCTCCTTTTTCCAGCAATTTTTCCGGGTCCCGGCGGGATATCCGCTGCAGGTATTCATCATAGACATCATGGTCATTTTTCCTGTACATGTAGTAAACCACCTTGCCGTCGTACTCCAGAAAATCCACATCGCTTACAGGAATTGTTTTTTTCACGCCAAACGAATTTTCGTATTCGATGGAGGCGGATGAGACATTTAAAACAGTTATGTATTCTCCCTGCCTTCCCGATATTTTGATGTGGTCAAAATTTGTTTGTGCGGCAAGGCACAGGGGAAGTGCAAATAAAACAGATGCAACAATCAGAGTCTTCATAATACTTACATTGAGTTGATTAACATGTAGTAAATATATAAAAAATAATGATAAGTGAAACCTGTCAATACTTTTGTATCTTTATCATGTCATTTTATCGCTTTAAAACCTATTGCTGTTATGAAAAATCTGATATTATACAGTATTGCTGTTACAGGTCTTCTATTCTCTGCTGGTTGTACTATCCAGGAAACAACTTTTAATTATACAGCTGCCCAGACTCAGATACTGAACAGACTCCAGGGCAATGTTTATATGGCGGAGGACCCTGACGATCAGGCGCAGACCGCAACACTAGTCCTTGACACCCTTTATGTGCCTCCCCGCTGGTTTTTTGTCTATGACAGGGGATATAACGTATACGGGATGATGGAGTACAGTAAGTTTACAAACGGGGTTATTAATGATGGGTATCCCCTGCAGATATTTTTTAACCTGAGCAAGGACGGGAATCGTATGACAATGGCTCTTTCTCCCGACTTTGAAATGCTGGGGGAACTGTTCCTGTATTTTCCAACAGAAACGACCCTCAGGCTGGTCATGCCGGAAGGCGAGATGATTTTTGCGCTTGTTGAATAAAACCATACGGCCGGACGATATGAAATCCCGCGAATACTACCTGGACCTGCTCTGCCAAAAAATAGCCAATCCCAGAATGATTGCCCACAGTCTGGCTTCCGAAGCCGTTCTCAGGGCGTTGGCCCACCGGTTCGGGGAAGATGAAGATACCTGGGGCATAGCCGGGCTGTTACACGATATTGATGTGGAAATTACAGGCGCCCATCCCTTAAGGCATGGTCCGGAAGGAGTGCTTATGCTGGAGGGTGAGGACCTTCCGCCCGAAGTTCCGGATGCCATTGGCATGCATAATGAAAAAGCCACCGGAAGCAGGAAACGCTCAACTTTGTTCCAGCATGCCCTGGCAGCGGGAGAGACCATCACCGGGCTTATCTTTGCCGTGGCGCTTGTCTATCCGGATAAAAAGATTTCCAGTGTCAAACCTAAATCGGTTACAAAGCGTATGAAAGAAAAGATCTTTGCCGCCTCGGTTAACCGCGATACGATCCTGGAGTGCGAGAAGATGGGCATTACCCTGGATGAGTTTGTTACACTGGCACTTGCGGCCCTGGCTCCCATTGAAAGGGAACTCGGCTTTTAATTTGCAGGCAGGGCCGGGGAACAAGCCATGCTCCCTGCAAACATTCAAGAATCGGGTTTCCGGACTGTATCAGAACAGGGTCAGGACAAGCATCAAAGGATCAGGAACGGACAGTCTGCTTTTTTAATTTGATAACAAGCAGCCGGAATATGTCGCTGTCCTGGTTAAAAGGACGGTGGGGGATGTTTTTTGGACTGTCAATGAGCATGTCTTTGGACACTTTCCTGATTTCATCCCCTATCTCAATGGATCCTTCACCCTCCAGAATGTAAAAAAAAACATCAATTGGAGTGGTATGGAGTTTCAGCCCTTCTCCTTTCCCGAGGGCAATATGAACTACCTGTACGGCGTCTGTGTTGAAAATTATCCGGGCATCTACCCCATGGGGATTGTTTGATGTCTCAAAATCTTTATAGGAAATGATCTTCATAGTATAGTGAATTAATTGGTCATTATTTTGGAATAAAGATATGATTTTTTACATTTTGTGCATAAGATGTTTAAAAAGGTCTTATATTTGTTTTAGTTCAAAATCCAAACCATTCAAATGAGCATTCCAGATATTCGGCTTGTTTATATGAATCTTGTTACTGCATTGTTGGTATTGATTGCCGGCATATTGTGTTTATTTACACCCCAATGCCATATTGTTCTGCTGGCCATATTGTTCATCGTGGGAGGCGAAGCGGCATTTGTGACATGGGGAATGGACAGGGTACATCATCCGGAAGCAAGAACAAGACCTCTGAAATTCCTGCTTTATATTGGGCTCTTAGCCATGATTCTGGCATTGATCATACTGTTTCTGAGACCGTACCTGGAGCTTTTCGCCGTTCAGCTTACAGCGATGTTGCTGGTCATGGCCTATAACATGCAATTAATCCTTGCCATTAAGATCTATAGGGCAATTAAAAGCAGAAGCTCAATGGTACTGATAGTTATCTCTGCCGTCTTACTGGCAGCAACTCTGCCTTTTTTGATTTATCCTCCTTTTACACCTGAAATCCGTTCTACCTGGATGGCTGTCCTCAGTTTTCTGTGCTTAGCGACCGTCCTCGTCTGTTTTGGCCTGGCCCGCAAGTCGGTCCTACAATCTGTGCGCTGATAGCCACCCCTTTTTTAAACGTCTGAAGTGAGCCTGAGTCAAAAAGCAGGTTATTGTTTACCTATTAAAAAGTCACTTCAAAACGAAGAGAAATGGTGTGGAAATCAACCCCTGCCTCCCTTATGGTTTCAATAATCTGAGAATAGTCGGCCGAGGGGTATCCGTAAGCGTCATGTCCAATTAAGAATTGTCCCGCTCCATTGGCGTACCGGTCGTTGTCTGTATAGATGTAATTGGCCATCAGTTTCACATGGTCATTTATGTAATAGGTGATACCGGCCGTATAATTTTGTGAGGCCCCTCCTTTTATGGGATCGTAATTCAGGTCCAGGTAATCGTACCGGGCCAGCAATTCCACGTCTCCCCATTTACGCCCCCGGGACGGATTCATGAACAGGCCCGTTGTGGTATCGTAGCGTTGCCTGCCCCCGAAGAGCAGGAACCCACTCTGGACATAAAAGCCTTTGAAGTTTAACACAGATACCGGGCCGTCAACCCCGGTCAGGGGCTTGCCCAGGTTGGTCATATTGTGGATGTATTCTCCCTGGATCCGCAATCCCTTATAATAAAACCCCCCCTCACCCTTGAGAAGGAATTGGCTGCGTATATTGTTTATCACATAAGTGTCCAGGTACTGGTGGCGGTTGATATAAGACACATTGCCCAGGCGGTAGCGTATGGCCGGGTATGATCCGGTAACCGGGTCCTTTACAGGAAATTTATAAGAAGCGCCCGCTCCAAGATGAAGTCCCAGGTCTTTGCGGTTGACAAAAGGCATGGCCACAGCCTTTGCCATAACGGAGCGGGAGTCAAAGGAAGCGGTCAGGATGGAATCTGCTTTGGGGTTCTGGCGGGGGTAAAGCGCCTTATCAAAGGAAATTCCCAGGGAACCCATAAACCAGTACTGGTTGGTGCTGAACTGGATACCCAGTAAATCCACCGGGACCATGGCTGTGATAACCATGGGTTTTTCAAGAAAAGCCTGTTCCCGGGGCAGGAGAGCGCCTTCCATAGAAAAGAGGCTTTCAAAATGCCCCGCTTTGATGTACAGGTTATGGATTCCCGAATACTGGATGAAAGCCTGGGTGATGCGGGGCTTGAGCTTGGAAAAATCTGCCTCGAACAGGGCAGACCAACCGTCTGCAAATGCTGTTTTCAGCGCCAGGCGCGCATTGCGAACTACACCGCCATTGGGGATGGGATCGTAATCCTCGTAATACCCGAAAAACACGCCCCCTTCCAGGTGCACAAAGCCGTCCAGCCATAATGTAAACGCCTCATCGGCGGTTGTAAAAACACGGATCCCCGAAGGTTCCGGTTCAGTTGCCATGCGGTACTGGCCCGCTGCCTGAAGGATACCAAGAGAACAAACGATAAACAAATACGTTTTCTTCATTCTGGCTTTTATAAGAGAGCTATAGGGACGGATGTTCCGGTGGGTGCAGTTATTCGTAAACAATGGTAAGGGTCATGGTCCCGTTATATATTCCACCGGGATTGGTCAGGTAATCGGACAGCTGGATGGTCCCACCAAGGTATATGGTTAGCGGATTGTGTTTTAAATGGTGATAATTTGGAACAGGCCAGTACGTGATATTACTGATGGTTATAGTCTGACTGCCGCTTTGCCTGGTTAGTGTTACCTGGTTAGGGGGGACAATCTGAGTCAGTTTATAATTTTTTGCGCGTTTATCCAGAGAGATTTGTATGGTTGCCGGACTGTAATTGCCTACATCTTTAAGTACCACATCTCCTGTGGCCAAACGGTTGAAATTCCCGTTAGCCACTTGTATTGACACAGACCCCGACCAGCCGGTAACGGCTACCTTACCAAAATTGAAAGGGTTAAGGATTTCGACATACATCATATCCTGACCCCGCGCCCTGAATGTCTGTGCTGCCAGCAGGAGCATTATAACAGCGAATAGGCATTTTAGTTTCATCAGATCTTGATTAACAAGGGAGTCAGGGCAGCTCCAGCTGCGCAGTCGCGTATGTTTCCGGCTTGAGGTCAGATTGGGCGGTGTAGGTAACCAGCAACTTGCCCGAGTTGAAATCCACCCCGGACTGGTTGTTTAATTCTATACGGAAATTTCTGATGGTATTGGGTGTGTATACGGCTATCCCGTTGACCACGCCAACCGGGGTTTCCGTACCGTTGGTCCCGACATGGGTTACATTCAGGTCACCGTAAACAGACATATTTCCGGATCGGTTGAAACTCATTTTCAGATAAAGGCTTCCATTTTCACCTTTTTCCAGGGCCAAATCAGACAGGTACACCTCTCTGGCGGAATCTCCCACGCGGATGATCACGGGGATGGTAATCCCAAAGATGGGTATCAGCCTGACGCTTACCGAGGTGGTATCCCGGTTGGGATCATCCTCGCCCAGAGCCACTTCATTGGGAACAGCGCGAAAATATACGTGGGAACGGTATTCGCCCGGTTCCAGGCCTTCCCTTCCCACAACCTGCATGCGGACCGTCTGGGCTTCATTGGGTGCAAGGGTTACAGAGCGTGGGAAAAAACGAATGTGCTTATCGGCAAAAAACTGACCGGGATCAGGTTCTGTAATTTCTTCAAAAGTGCCTTCCTGCGTCATCCTGTACTGAATAAAAGAAATATTGTAACGTGCCGTATCCCGTCCTGTATTAGCCAGGTTCAATTCCATCACCCTGCGGGATCCGTCAAACACCACACGCCGCGGTGTGACCAGCAAATTGCCCTGGGCAAAGGCCCGGGGTGTGATGGCACCGGCCATAAAAAACAAAGCCAGCAAAAAAACGATTTTTTTAGATTTATACATGATCCGCAAATTAATTCGTATACAATGGCTACAAATATAATAAAAAAATGAAAAGTAACGGATCAACTGAATAAGAGAACACTAATTGTAAGCAAAAGTGACCGCGTAAGTTCCGGTGTATACCCCCACCGGATTTTGAGACAAATTCTGCACGCGCAGCACGGCGCCCAGGTAAAAGGTCATTTTGCCGCTCACACCCAGTCTGACCGTGTGCGAAGGATAGACCTCCCAGCTGTCCACCGTCATACGGTGGGCCGGATTGGTGCCATGTGTGAGTGTTGACTCTCCGGGAAGGGTAATGGTTACACTGTAATTGGGAAACCCAAGCACTTCATAGATGGCCGGACCGGGGTCCCCTCCCGATGCAAGGTGTAAGGACGACCCTGTAGAGGTTCTGACCATCGAGCTGGATGCTTCTATGATTATGGTTCCGCCGCCTTGGCCGTCAATAAAAAAGCGTCCGAAATTCAAAGCCGATGATTCACTGGCCGAAAGCACATCTATAAGCTCTGCAAACACTTTACCGGTGACTTCCGGATCGGGGTCCAGTGCCCGTATGTGAGTCAAGACGTTTATTTTTTATCAAAAAACGCCTCTCTCAAACGGAGAAGCGTTCGGTGGTATAACCCGGTTTATGGAGCATCTGTTACTGGTAGGCGAAAGTTACGTTATAGGTCCCGGTGTAAACGCCTCTGGCTATGCTGGTGTTGGGAACAGTCAGGGTTCCGCCCACGAATATGGTGGCTTCTCCTGAAGCATTCAGCAGGGGGCTTGCATCGGAAACTGAGAATGTGGCCACGTTCATCACATCTGTGGTAGTGGCACGCGTAAGGTTGACAGCTCCGTCGGCCGGCAGGGTAACGGTTACTTCCTGGTTGGCATGTCCGGAAATGTTAAATGATGCCGAACTGGGGCTCCCGCCGCCTATAGTGGATACAGTCCCGGTAATGTTCATGGTCCCGGCAGCGGTGTTGGCAATTACAACGGTTCCGCCGCTGGCACCGGCAGTAAAACGACCAAAATTAAGCT
>JALHIE010000073.1:0-759 GCA_022840285.1 Porphyromonadaceae bacterium | reverse complement strand
AGTTCGGCGGTAGCAGTCGCAGTAACGACGGGGTCCGGATCAAATGCGTAGGTGCTCAGGGAAAACCCGATGAACAGCAGGCTAAATATCAGGGGAAGTATAAGCTTTTTCATTGTTGTGTGTTTTTAGTTCTTTTTTTGAATTTTCCCCGGAACGCTCCATCCCATATGGAAGGAGCGACCGAGGAAATATATTTCTTGGTAAATGTTAGTTGTAGTTAACAGTTACATCAAAAGTGCTTGTATACAATCCAGATGCCTGTTTAGCTCCAACTGCTAATGTGGCTCCTACGTTTAATGTGGCTTTACCCTCGGTGGCATCAATTGTAGATGTTGCTCCTAAACTTGAAGAAAACGCATTAACGGTCATTGATGCTGTTCCATTTGATAATGAAATAGAAGAAGGAAGTCCTATTGCAAAACTTGTATTAGGTTCACCGGTAATGGTAAATGAAGCAAGTGCAGGAGTGTCTTGATAAGTAGTTACACCTGTTAATGCGACACCGGCGGGAGCTGTCCTAAGATCATCTCCTGTTACATTTAACGTGACAGTATAACCACCTGAATTTGCAATGAGGACACCAAAGTTCATGTCTTTAGTCTTACTAATTGCAATGGGCTGGATGATTCTGACAGAGGAATTGGCAGTTGCTTGGGCGGAGTTTTGTCCGAAAGAAATGTTTGAGAAAGCGAAGATGGCTACAGTGAGGGTGAAAATTTTGAGAGTTGTTTTCATAATGAATATTTTTTAGGATTGTTT
>JALHIE010000182.1 GCA_022840285.1 Porphyromonadaceae bacterium | reverse complement strand
ACACGTTGGAAATCACCGGGATGGATATGGCCCCTCCTGCAGCTGCGGCAACCGGGATGCTTTCCTGGGGCGGCAGGTATAACCTGGGGTCCCCGGCCACCTGTCCTATGGTGATACCTTTTATATAAGATCCGTTTTCCTGTGCTATGTTCAGCGAGGTTGAACGGGCCTGTACATCGTCGTTCTTGTCTACGGTGATCTGCAGTCCGTTGGTGGTGCGCACCACCTTTGATACCCAAGAGGCGGTCCCGGTCAGATCTTCCTCCCAGTTGAAATTGGCCTGCACCGCAATGCTGTATGTACCTCCTGCGGCCGGAACGTCTTCAATGGCGGCCGGTGTGAGCACCGCCAGGGGTTCGGCTCCTTCCTGGGTAATTGTCACTATAGCCTCGCCCAGTTGCGGATAGGCGGGCGCGTGTATAGTTATGGTTCCCTGCCGGGATTCCACACGCGGGTTGGCATCTACCGTGAAATTGCAGTCGCGGGACTGCATCAGACGTGTACCGGTCAGGTGTATCCACGGCGTTTGCGTTGCCGCCTGCCACTCAATATTGGAGACCACCGTCACCTTGTACCCCCCGCCGGCGGAAACGGCCTGAACCGAGCTGGCCTGCAGCTCGATCCCGGGGGCCTCTCCCGTCTGGGTTATGTTCAGTATGGCCGAGAGCGATCCGTCCTTCTGCCTGAACTCCACCTGGCCCGACCGGCTTTCCAGTGTTGTGTTGGGCTGCACCGTGAACAGGGCACGCCTGGTGGTAATTGTTCTGGTTTGGTTATAAACAATCCAGTTGGCACCGGGGGTGATGTTTAATTCCACATTGGCGGTGACACCTACAGAAACCGTATCGCCCGCAGCCGGGATTGTTTTTTGAGAACTGTCCAGCGTCAGAACGGGGGTTTCCCCTGTCTGGGTGACGGTAATTTCCCTGCGTGTCTGTTCCCCGGCTATGATAAAGGTTGTCTGACGGGGTTGCAGGCTGGTGTTTGCAGCGGTTGTGACCTGAATCTGCTTGTCGCCGTAACCCTTCATGGGATTTATAGTAACCCAGGTGTCTGCAATTTCTATAGTCCAGAGAAAATTGGAGGATATGGCAAATTCCCGGGTTTCCCCGTCGGATAGAAAATCTATTTTTGTATAGGGAGTGACAAGCACCTCGTCATTCCCGGGACGGATGCATCCGCTCAGAAGCAGGGCAAACAGGGGCAGAACTATCCGTTTAGGCATACTTGGCATAAGTTTCTTCTTTAGGAAAAATTCCGTAAGGGGGTGCAATTTACGGATTTTTTGAATAAGACGTATCTTCCGCTTTATTTGTTGCACCGGAAAGCACCACCCTGGCAGCGTTCCCGTACTCCATGATCTGCCTTACAAAATCCCTGAGCATGGCTGTATCTGTCTGTTGCAGTGTGCCGGCATAACCGGTGATAAAATCCCTGCCGCTCCGGCTGTATGACACCAGCATCCGGCAATGGAACAGCGGGTTGGCCAGTTGCGCCTGGTGTTCCATCAGGAGGGAATGACGGGCCTGTTCCAGCTGGTCTGCCGAAGGCCCGTAGACAGCCAGGTTGGCCAGTATCTGTTCCAGACGGTGCTCGTTGTAGGCAAAATCCGGGGCATAGGAACTGAACCCGATATACAGGAAATAATGGCCACGGGGATAATATTCAAGGGCCGCCTGCACGCTGGCAGCATG
>JALHIE010000181.1 GCA_022840285.1 Porphyromonadaceae bacterium | reverse complement strand
CTATCCTGACGAAGTTTATCCACAACGAGCGGGAGTAAGCCCATAGCTTGTGCTTGGCAAGTGTCCTGTAACGGCTCTTGTCATCCGGGTAATGGTAACCAAGCTGGAAGATGGTCGCCTCGACATTGTTCCTGAGGCAGGATTCCCCCGGGGGGATATCCTTTAGTTTCCGTCGCAAGTCGGCAACCTTGAGGTTGTCCTCGTCGAAGTAGCGGTATTTCCTTTCACCGGTCTTGATCCTCCATTTCCTTTTCGTCTTGTCTCCCCGGGGTTTTACCGGGTACGATCGTACTAGTTCCCCCGTCTCGTTGTCTTTCACTATCAGGTTGTTATCGTCGTGTTCATCCAGGCGGATGTCGTATCTCGGTATCGCCCCCTGCATGGCGGTGATCACCATGTCGATGCCGCGTTCATCGCTTTGGCAGTACTCCCGGTTCTCGGCACTGTTGTAAGCCCCGTCGGCATGTACCTTCTCGATTTCGCCGGTTATCACCTCCCGTGTCTGCTCCAGGGCTTCCTGAAAAAAGCCGTTGTCCGGGGCTGAAACCTCCTTTACCCGCGTGTCGGTGATCAGGTTCAATCCTGCCTCTTGACCGTCACGTTCCTGATCGCATGTCTCGGTGATGTTCACCGAGTACCCCTTGATCTTGTTGCCGTCCTTGTCGCGGTAGTGGCAGTCGGTGTCGTGGGGAGACTGGATGGACTTGGCGCTCACCTTTTCCTTCTCGAGCGGGAGGACGACCTTTTCCCGGCTGACAGTGTATTGCTGCTCGAATACCGCTTTAAGGGTTTCGTACTGTCCATAATCGTGCTTCTTGAAGAGGTTGATAAACAGGTACATTAGTTTACCCAGCTCCAAGAAACGGGTGTCCACCTCCTCCTTCGTGCTGCGGTAGACCACCTTGTTTCCCGTTTCGCCCCGGATGCTCTCGATAAGGGAGAACATCTCTTTGGAAAGGCTTCTTTTGAAGATATGCTCCTCTCTTTCAGCGATGAACAGGCGAAGGGTCTCGTGGATCAACTCGTACCGGGAGTACCAGGCGATGTTGCTGCCGACCAGCTTGCTGTCCATGCGCACCCGCTTGCCTTCCACGTTGAACTCGAGGGCCTGGTCGCGGGTGATTCGCGACTGGCACTCCTTGAACAGGTCCACGCCGTGTTCCTTCTCGTGTTCAACCAGGTTACGGCGGAAAAGGTAATAGGTGGACGGGACCGGCTCGGCGTCCTCGAGGGACATGAGTCCCAGCGCGCTTCGAGTCAAAAGGTTGTACCCGCATTCGGAAAACAGCTGCCTGTCGCTCCATCCCTGGCCCTCCTTCAGGATCATCATCCCGACCAGTACGCGTATCGAAGCGTTGGGCGCGCCGTTACCCTCGGAATAGAGCACGCTGAATATAGTCTCGTCAACGCGCATCACGACCTCTTTGCGAAACAGGTTATGCCAGGAGCCATCTTTCAGGTATTCCTTCTTCTTGGAGCCCCTGAAGTACTCCGTTGGCGATGAAAACAGGTCTAATTGACTATGGGAATCTGATTTCTTAAACATGTTGTAACGAGTTTAAATACACCGCTAAGATAATGAATAATAATTACATACGCGAATATTTCAAGGGGATTTTTCAGGGTGAAAATCACCCGGTGAATAAAAGGTTATGAACAGGAAAAATTATAAACTAAAATTATCCCTCCGACTTTTCGGAGCGGACTCA
>JALHIE010000072.1 GCA_022840285.1 Porphyromonadaceae bacterium | reverse complement strand
GAATATTGCTATTGTTGGCAATTCAGGATCGGGCAAGACCACTCTCGCTGAAGCAATGCTTTTCGAGTGTGGTCTTATAAAACGACGCGGCACGATAGAGGGTAAAAATACCGTGAGTGACTATTTTCCTGTTGAAAAAGAGTATGGATATTCGGTATTCTCAACCGTATTCTCATACGAATGGAAAAACAAGCTGATGACGTTGATCGATTGCCCGGGGTCGGACGATTTTTCCGGAAACATTTCATCGGCGCTTGGAGTAGCCGACTTAGCCGTGATGCTGATCGATGCCACCAGCGGAGTAGAAGTGGGAACAATCAATCAATTCCGTCAGATCGAATCCCTTGATAAGCCGCTAATGTTTGTTATGAACCGCATTGACCATGAGAAAGCCGACTTCGAAAACACGATCACCAACCTGAAAGAATTTTACGGGAACAAGGTCACTCCTATTCAGTATCCTACCGGAAGCGGCCTGGCATTCGACGGAATAGTGGATGTCCTCAAGCAGAAGCTCTATAAATGGAAACCGGGAGCCACCGCGCCCGATGTGCTGGAGATACCCGACAGCGAAAAAGAAAAAGCCGGCGAATATTACCAGGTGTTGTTGGAAGCGGCTGCAGAAAACGACGAGACATTGATGGAAAAATATTTCGATCAGGGCACACTGTCCGAGGAAGAGATGCTCGAAGGCATTCAGAAAGGAATGATCAGCCGGGATCTTTTCCCGGTATTCTGCGTATCGGCAGAAAAAAACATGGCGGTCCACAGGCTGATGAACTTCCTTACCCTGGCGGCACCCTCACCCGATCAGGTTCCGTCTCCTCAAAACAGCGACGGAGAAACCGTAGAGCCCGATCCGAACGCCACGACAAGCCTGTTCTTCTTCAAAACGACTGTTGAACCGCACATCGGTGAAGTTTCTTACTTCAAGGTGATGAGCGGAAAAGTAAAAGAGGGGGATGACCTGACCAATACCAACAGAAGTTCGAAGGAACGTATCGCGCAGATGTACCTGGTTGCCGGACAGATGCGTAACAAGGTGGAAGAATTGCAGGCAGGAAGCATTGCCGCTGCCGTCAAGCTGAAAGATGTCCGTACCGGCAACACGTTGAATGCAAAAGGGTCGGACAACCGGTTTAACTTTATCCAGTTCCCCGAGCCGCGTTACCGCAGGGCTGTAAAGGCCAGAACCGAAGCCAACTCCGAAAAGCTGAGCGAAGCCCTGACCCGTATGCGGGAAGAAGATCCCTCGTTGGTTATTGAGGTTTCAAAAGAACTGAAGCAAACCATCGTTTCGGGACAGGGCGAGTTCCACCTGAAAACCATGAAATGGAGACTCGAAAACAACGATAAAATTGAAATCGATTTCCTCGAGCCCAAAATTCCGTATCGCGAAACCATCACCAAACAGTCCCGTGCCGATTACCGTCACAAAAAACAGTCGGGTGGTGCCGGCCAGTTCGGCGAAGTTCACCTGATTGTGGAACCTTACACCGAAGGCATGCCCATGCCGGAAATTTACCGCTTCAACGGTCAGGAATTCAAGATACAGTCGCGCGACGTTCAAACCATCGATCTCGACTGGGGCGGAAAGCTCGTTTTCGTGAACAGCATTGTGGGTGGTGCGATCGATGCCCGTTTCCTCCCGGCCATCCTGAAAGGGATCATGGGACGTATGGAGCAAGGTCCGCTGACCGGCTCTTATGCCCGTGACGTACGTGTTATCGTTTACGACGGTAAGATGCACCCGGTTGACTCCAACGAAATTTCGTTTATGCTTGCCGGACGTAACGCGTTCAGTACCGCATTTAAAAATGCCGGGCCAAAGATTCTGGAACCGATTTACGATGTGGTTGTTTCTGTTCCTAGCGACTATATGGGCGATGTGATGAGCGACCTGCAAGGGCGTCGCGCCATGATCATGGGTATGGAGAGCGAGAAAGGGTTTGAAAAACTGAAAGCCCGCGTTCCGTTGAAAGAGATGTCGAGTTATTCCACTTCGTTGAGTTCGCTTACCGGTGGCCGTGCGTCGTTCACCATGAAGTTCTCGGAATACGAACTCGTTCCGTCCGATGTTCAGGATAAGCTCCTGAAGGAATATGAGGCGGAAGAAAAGGAAGAATAAAAACCCGGAGAGAATCTCCGATATTTTACAGGAGGGTGTATCACAACGTGATTTCACCCTCTTTCTATTCAGATACCATACCTATCTGGGAGCAGATTCAATATTTCGAGGGGTGTTTCCAGGAAATAGTCGGCTTTTATCTCTTCCCGGTTGTGTGTTCCCCAGACGGCAAGGGCAAAATCTATTCCGGCCGAATGTGCACACTGCTCATCGTAAACGGTATCGCCGATGTAAACGGTTTCCGGTTTCTTTGCATCCGACCGCTTAAGGTATTCCAGAATTGGGTCGGGATTGGGCTTGGGGCGAGGGCTGTCGTCCACGCAAATAACCGTGTTAAAGAGATGTTCCAACCCGAAAGTAGCAAAGTCAGCACTAAATTCCCGCCGACTTTTGGATGTGACGATTCCCAGGATGTATCTCCTTTTTTTTAATTCCGTCAACACCTCTTCAATTCCATCAAAAAGACGTAGGGATGAATGGTATTTACGGTAATTATCCGCCCAGATCAAACTCGCTTTCTCAACATCTTCAATTCCCAGCCGGGGAAATACTACCGAGTTGGGAATACCAAACGAAAACCGGAATTCATCCAATTCCCTCTTCTCTCCGGCAAGCTGAAAAAAAGTTTCCTGCGTGGCAAGCATGTCTGCCGTCTCCGTATTCAGCATGGTGCCGTCTATGTCAAATATAATGTGCTTGTAGTTCATTTCGCAAATTTGGGAACAAAGATACAAAACAAAACCGTTCTCCGGATGTTAGAGACATGAAGCAAGACGACTATGCAAAAAACGATATTTCATATAAAGGAGATGGACTGTCCGTCTGAAGAGAGCCTGATCCGGATGAAGCTGGAAGAAATTCCGGATATTGCCAGGATTGACATCAATATACAGGACCGAAAAACCACCATTTTTCATCGGGCCAACACAGCTGAAATAGAGAAATTGCTGAGCGAGTTAAAACTCGGTTCGTCGCTTGTTTCTTCGGAAGTTATAGAGGAAGAACTCTCCGGCGCAGACGGGAAGAAAGACAGAAAGCAGAAAAAAATTCTCTGGACAGTACTTTTTATCAACTTCGGTTTCTTCATCATCGAGATGGTCACCGGCCTCATTTCCCGTTCGATGGGACTGGTTGCCGACAGCCTGGATATGCTTGCCGATGCTTTTATGTACGCTATCAGTCTATTTGCTGTTGGCAAAGCTGTCGGCACGAAGAAAAGAGTTGCCGGAGCCATTGGCTATTTTCAGATTTTACTTGCTGTAAGCGGATTGTTTGAAGTGGCCAGGCGTTTTATCTTCAACGAATCCATTCCCGACTTTCAATTTATGATCGGTATCTCCGTTCTTGCACTCGCTGCAAATGGAATCAGCCTTTACATCCTGGAAAAAGCCAAAAGCAATGAGGCGCACATCCGGGCAAGCATGATATGTACATCAAACGATGTAATCATGAACCTGGGCGTCATTGTGGGCGGAATCCTGGTTTTTTTACTCGATTCGGCTATTCCTGATCTTGTTGTAGGTGTTGTCGTCTTTGGAATTGTTATAAGAGGGGCGCTCCGGATACTGAAACTGGCAAAATAGTCGTAAATTTAACATTTTCCGACCATAAAAAATGTTATTTTTGTATCGTTATACAAATTTAGGATTCAGGCTGACAACATGAAAAAATATTTTACCGTTCTCATTTTCCTATCTGCGTCGCTTTCACTTCTGTCTCAGGACTTTGATGGAAACTACAAGGACAAGACCGATTCATTGTCCTTTTCCGGCGAAAAAGTATTGTTTAGCTTAAGCGGTTTTGGAGCCCTGTTTACCCGGATGGTTGGCGAAGGAGAATACGAATATGTTGAAGACTATTTGCTGGTAAACACTTCCGACTATCCCGGTGAGAAATCGGTGTTCGAACCCGTTAACGGCTCAAAAAAAGACTCCATCGTTATAAAGGTAGTCGGTCCGGATAATTATCCGGTTCAGGGAGCGCTGACGGAATTCCTATCGGAATCCAACAAGGTGATTCGCTGGAACATAACGGATGACCAGGGCAGGTCTCAACAACCCGGCGATCAGAAAATAGACAGAATAAAGGTGACAAACCTGGGTTACGACGATATTGTTTTTGATGTTGATCAGGGAAAAGATTTTCTAGTAAAACTTGCCAGGAACAACGTCATAGAAAACCAGACAGTTGCTTTCAAAGTAAAGAGCGAAGATGAAGAAACTCTTTCTATCATCCTGCTTTCCGACAATTTCGAGCCCGGGAAAGACAAAATGAAATCCCTGGAGAAGCTCGATAAAAAAATAGAAAAAAGCAACGTGCTTGCCAAGCGGCTAAAGAAAGAGTATATACCGGCCTACCAAGGACGGTAATAATATTTCAATCCCCTTTCAAATCAGCCGGAAAAGTTACTTTGTATTTAACGGTTCCATCGAGTAACCTGAGCCAGGTGTCAAATTCACGTTTCCCTTCCGTCAGCTGAACGACTCTCGCACCGTTAATTTCCGGCACATAGGTGGTTCTCCATCCCGAGAACTGGCCGTACGCTAACGCAATACCGAAATAATTCACGATATAATTGTTAACGTGATCGTGCCCGGTAAATGTACCCATAACGTCCTGCATCTCTTTCATGGCCAGAAACATCCCCGAGTTTAAACCGGGGGAACATTCGTTTTCCTTGCGCACTCCCACCCTTTTGTTCGTATCGTCATCAAATGCCAGGCGGTATTCCGGTAGGGGAATATGGAAATAAGCCAGGGCCGGCAACGGCTGAAAATTGTTTTGCCGGGTAAAATGAAAACTCTGCTTCTTATACCAGTCGATAACCCCGGAGGTTATCCATCCGTAACCCGCCACATCGCTTACGGTTGAATAGGCTCCCGAGTCGAAACAGTAAACCAGCGCTTTCACCTGCATATCCTTTTCGCTTCCGTAAACGGGAAAGACGTTATTCATGACGCCGTCAAGCTGTCCATCGGCAGGGTAATTGCAGTTGTAGGGATAGTCCGTAATAAGTCTTTCGAGTTCGGGGCGCGTAGTTCCGCTCTCATCGTCGTGATTTCCCAACGCGACCGCGAACGGTATTTTCCTTTCGATAACCAATCTTGTAACGGTGTCCCATCCCGTTTTTACCGGTCTTCCGGTAACAATGTCTCCGGTGAAAATAACCATATCCGGCTCTTCCGCATCCAGTACCCGCTGAATGGCCAACAACGCCGTATCCGATTTTGAATTTTCGGGGACATAATGTACGTCGGTAAATTGTACTATTTTAAATAAGCCGTTTTTGTTAAAATTTAATTTCTGGGCACCTGCAGCAGCGAACCACAACAAAACAAAACTACAAACAACTATTTTCTTCATGATCCTGCTACACGACGTATAATGAACTTATCGACTCGTTATTGCACACCCTCATAATGGCATTGGCAAACATATCGGCGACGGACAACACTTTCACCTTGCTGCATGATTTTGTATAGGGAATGCTGTCCGTAAATATAATCTCATTAAGTGACGAACTATCCACTCGTTCGCTGGCCGGATCCGACATGACAGCGTGACTGGCAACGGCCCTGACAGATTTAGCGCCGTTCTGCATCATCAGCTCGGCAGCCTTGGTCATTGTTCCTGCCGTATCCACGATATCGTCAATCAATAACACATCCATCCCTTCCACGTCCCCGATGATCTGCATGTCTGAAATAACGTTCGCTTTTTTCCTGATCTTATAGCAGATGACCATAGGGCAACCCAAAAACTTGGCATAAGCACTGGCACGCTTGGTTCCACCTACATCAGGCGTAGCAATGACCAAATTTTCCTGATTGAAAGTTTTCATATAATCCACAAAAACTCCCGATGCGTATAAATGGTCAACGGGCACATCAAAAAAGCCCTGAATCTGGTCGGCATGCAAGTCCATGGTGATCAAGCGGCTGATACCGGCAGTGCTGAGCATATCGGCTATCAGTTTCGCTCCGATACTCACGCGGGGCTTATCTTTTCTGTCCTGACGGGCCCATCCGAAATAGGGAATAACCGCAATGATGGATTTCGCAGACGCACGCTTGGCCGCATCGATCATAAGCAGTAACTCCATCAGGTTATCTGAATTGGGAAAAGTGGACTGAATAAGGAATACTTGTCTTCCCCGAATGGACTCCTCGTATGAAACTGAAAATTCTCCGTCGGCAAAATGCTCGATAATCATATTTCCTAACGGACACCCCAAACTATTGCAAACCTTCTCGGCAAAATAACGTGACTTTGTCCCCGAGAAGATTTTAAACGGCTTATCTTGCATGACTTGTTAATTATGATTGAGTTAGTAAATTATTGGTTGATTCTCTCTCTGTAATAGCCTTTCCACGGACAAAAGTACAAACTAAATTCTAAAAAAACCTTTAAAATGTGTTTTGAATTTTTTTATGTACTGTTTTTTAGTCATTTTTTGATGGATTTGGATTTTCGTTTCGCATCGTATGGCAGGCTATACGAAAAAAGGGGAGATTTTGTACAGCTCGCCCGAGGCAGCCCCAACCATTACCCGAACCGGGTTATTTATCGAAAAAACGATATGGGAGCTGTTGTCCGACAACAACGGAAAAGCATTGAAACTTCCGTTGTCGGGAATCCCGAAAAAATCCAATGCGTGCGCGGGAATATTTACCACAACCTCAACCTCCCTGTTGTCAAAATTAGCCACCACCAGAATTAATTCGTCCCCGACACCACGCAGAAATGCGAACTGCCGGGTGGAATCAAACTCAAAATTGTCGTAATTCGCAGGCATCAGGTCATAAAAAAGCCCGTGACTCAACGCTTCTTCCCAATTACACAAGGTAAGAAGCTTGGCATAAAATCTTTGCAACTCCCGTTCTTCTCCGGTCAGCAAGGTACCGTTCCATTTTCCGTTGTTGTTCCAACGCCTAACCGTGTCTAACGACCAATAATCGAAAATGGAGGTACGGCCGTTCTTTCCGCTGAAACCCTCTTCATCCATCCCCCGCTCGCCCAGCTCCTGACCAAAATAGACCATCACGGGATTGACGTTCACGCAGGCGGTAACAATCATGGCAGCCATACCGTGCTTTCCGTCTTTCAGAAAATAATCCGAAGCAACCCGTTGTTCATCGTGGTTTTCAATAAAATTGAGCATGTTTTGCTGAATATCGCCCACGTTGTTCAGGGCAAACGTGATGTCCGAGGAGGGACGGTACCCGCAGGCCACATCGCGCAAAACGTCGTACAATCCTACTTTATCGTACAGGTAATCAAAATTGTCGTGGGCAAGAAACAACCGGTAAGCATCGGGATTGTATACCTCTGCAAGAAAGAGGATACCCGGGAAGCTCTTTTTCACTTGCGGAATCACCCATTGCCAGAATTCCAGCGGAACCATTTCCGCCATATCTACCCGGAATCCGTCAATGTTTTTCTTCGACCAATAGTTCAACACCTCCCTCATCTTGTACCACGTATCGGGAATTTCGGAGAAGTGCTTTACACTACCGTTCTGTATATCAACACCGTAGTTAAGCTTGACCGTCTCGTACCAGTCGTACGGGGTGGGTTTATTGGTAAAACAATCGTTTCCGGTGACCTTCGCCGGCGTTTCCCTGTAGGTCACATCCGCCATTTTCTTCACCGGAAACTGAATCTCCAGCTCTTCACCCGGCAGGTAATAAAAGTTGTTGCCGGGAGAAAAAGCCACCGAAGTGTCGTCGTTGCTGCCAAACTCGTCGACTCCCTCCGGGCGGTTTATCGACTGATAATTCCTTGCCAGGTGATTCGGCACAAAATCAATAATTACCCGCATCCCGGCACGATGGATACGTTCAACCAATGCTTCAAATTCGCGCATCCGGTCGTTCACGTTCATCGCCAGATCAGGATCAACGTCGTAAACGTCCCGCACGGCGTACGGAGACCCGGCATTGCCTTTAATGATTTCCGGATATTCCCGGGGTATGCCGTATCGGGTGTAATCGGTTGTAGAAGCATGCGCCAATACGCCGATAAGCCAGATATGAGAATATCCGCTCTTCTTTAACTGATTGAGAAACTTGCCGGTTATATCGTTAAACTTTCCGCATCCGTTCTCTTCCAGGGTCCCGTTTTGAATGTTATTGGTCTGTGTGTTCCCGAGCAGACGCGGCAACAGTTGATAGATGAATACTTTACGTGGTTTCATGACGTTGTCCTTTTAAATTTTCCTATTCGCTGCTTCACTTTCTCCTCGAGTTGATAATGTCGGTGACACCTTCTGATGATGCCCAGTGATTTTTCTTCACCGAGCGCTGCTGAAGCGCAATCGTATCCTATTTCCCTTATTTTGTCGATGTTGTTCAAATCGAACATAAAGTATTTCTGCGCTTCCTCAGCCTCTACAAGGATATCACATAGACTTCTGTCTATCAACGTGTTTGAATTCGACATCAATTTAAACGTACGTTCGGCGGTAGTTTTGATGTTGACCTTGTCGGACAAAGGCGTCATCAGCGAAACATTCACTCCGATAACGTACTTGCACTTGTCCCGGATAACGGAAACCGGAAAATTTTTCAATAATCCGCCGTCAACATAGGGCACACCACCGATAACTTGGGGAGTGAAGACGATGGGGACCGAACAGGATGCCACCACGGCATCTACTAACGATCTGCCTTCCGAAAAGACCACAGTCCGGGCTTTTTCCCAGTCGGTTACAACCGCTTTAAAAGGGATTTTCAGTTGTTCGAATGAACTCGACCGCAAATTGTCCTTTAAAAATTTCCCGACGCCTGAACTTTTAAAAAAACCGGTTTTGGGTATGGAAAAACCGATAAACTCCCGGAACTCTTTCTTCCGGAAGAGCTCACTGATTTCGTCGGGAGAAAAACCATCGGCATAAAAGACTCCGGCCAGCGCACCGGCACTGGTCCCTGCAATTACATCGGGTTTCAGGCCGTAACTTTCAAATACCTTGAAAGCGCCTAAATGAGCAAACCCTTTTGCACCGCCACCGCTTAGCGCATAACCCAAATAATATTGAAAATCTTTCCCGAATATTGCCACGACGGTTCCCTTAATGGTACTACAAATATGCTAAAAAATTGATGATTGTCAACGATAAATCGGTTACAAAAGGGTTTATTTATGTTTTTTTATACAAAAAAACCGATGAACCACCCGGCTGTTTTTTATCAACTGTTCCTGTTTCGTAAAATAATCGTAACTTGCGGACAAAAAAGAAAACCGATGAAAACAAGAGAAATCAGAAGAACAGTAAGGGGGTCGCGTCAAATAGACGGAGCGGGAGTGCATCTGGTGCGGGTATTCGGGCAGAGGGACGTAAAGGATTTCGATCCGTTTCTGATGCTCGATGCGTTCGATTCCAAGAATCCTGAGGACTACGTAAAGGGCTTCCCGTGGCATCCTCACCGGGGAATAGAAACGGTGACCTACCTGATCAGCGGACGAATCGATCACATGGACAGCTTGGGCAACAAAGGAACAATCGGTGCCGGAGGGTGCCAGTGGATGACGGCCGGAAGCGGTATTCTTCATCAGGAGATGCCGATCGCGTCGGACAGGATGCTGGGGGCACAGCTTTGGGTTAACCTGGCGGCAAAAGACAAAATGACGGAGCCCAAGTATCGCGACATCACGGCCGACATGGTTCCCGTATTGAAAGATGAAGACGGAGAAATCAGGATCTTGTCGGGTGTTTACGAAAGGACTCCGGGAGCCATGCAGCCCGACCACATTCACGTACTGTATCTCGACGTTATGGTCTACCCGGGAAAAACTTCTATTATTCACGTAAAACCTGATGAAAACGTGTTTGTGTATGTAATTGACGGAGGCGGGACGGCGGGAGAAAAATCACAGCCCCTACAGTCCCATACCGCTGCTTTGTTCGACAAGGGCGACCGGTTGATCTTCAATGCCGGGGACAAGGGGTTGCGGTTGTTTTTATTATCGGGAGAATCGCTGAACGAACCCGTATCGTGGGGCGGGCCTGTGGTAATGAACACCTGGGAAGAACTGGAGCTTGCGTTCGAACAACTCGAAAACGGAACGTTTATCAAGCACGGATAGCTAACATTAAAATCGCTTTGTCTTTCTGTCAGTTGACTATATATCCGCTCTTTCCAATTGCTTGTTTTCCGGCTGCCGTTTGAAGCCATTCGTAAATTTTGTATGTCATTGACGACCTGTCCGTATCGGAACGGATAACGGCATATACTTCGGTGGTAAGCAAGGATGAATGGCTGAATAATTATTGAGTCCCAATAATTCGCAAGCAATAACCGTGTTTAAAGGAAGTGTTGAGGTGGAACCATCCATTACCGGAAAATTGTAGATTGACAGGCCTTCAATATGAGGCGATACGGTCCCAGGTTCTTTTCCGCAACTTGTGCAAATGGTTAATGCGACAAAAACCAATACCGCAATACCAAGTGGCTTGTTCATCTGCATTCGATTAAAATTATTTTATTATAAAACCCCGACGGGCATTTCAAAGGAAGACAACAGCGTGCCGAACACTTTATACGCTGTGCCCATCCCTTCCATTGGAATGCCTATTTCCCAATCATACCTGATGAGTTCTTTCCAGTTGCCCGGCATGGAGGTCTCGAGGCCCAAATTCAAATTCTGATTTAACCGGTGCAGGGCCAAATCATTTATCGACATGCGAAAACGGCATGAGACGGTTTTTGCCGATTCCGCATCCAGCGTTGGCTGCCCTTTTTCATCAACCCCGTATGAAAAGGTCATGAAGCAATTACCCTCCTCTGTGTCAAGTATAAGTTCCTTTACCCCGTACTTTCAACACGTAATCGGTTGACGATGTTCTCTCCCTGTTGACAAGGTAGAGATCCCGCTCCGTGTTGTTTACCAGGGAAATCCATTCTATAGTATTCAAGGAAGCGGGGAAAGGAGGTATTTCACCGTTATCTGTTTGGTTGGCTTTGGATATGCGCATCACCTCATAATTATCGGTTACTTTAATCTTCAATTTTTGCGATTCTTTGGTTAGGTTATCCGTAACCGTGAGCCGGGTCTCTCCTTTGAGCCGCCCCTGAATGGCAATCATTCCCGCCGCACTCGACCAGCCGGCTTGCATTTCCGCCGAAAACAGAAGCGGGTTTTCCACTTCCAGCGTGTAATTTCCGCTGCCAGTTTTCGGCCCGATTAAGACCGTTCCATTCACGGGCACTTCGCGATAATCGTAATAGAAAGAGAGTGATTCGTGTTCTGTTTTTTCACAACTTGTCAACCCAAGCGACACAAAAAGGATAGCTACTGTGAGCAGGCAGCTGTTTTTCAATACAGATTCTCTCATTGTAATGATTGTTTAAAGGTTCTAATTGACTGTTATTTTACGTAAGACGTAAAATCTGAGAAAAAGCTGCACAAATAATGTTAAATATAAATAAAAGAAATAAATGAGAGGAAAGGAAAAATAGCTACCGCCTTGATTGGTACGGTTTCGAAGTCCGGCAGAGATATTGGTTGCCAAGTTCATTCTTCAATTGCAAAATGGTTTTGGCAAACACCGGATGGACGGTTTCTGGCGAGATTTCGGCAAAAGGGGCCAGCACAAAGTCGCGCAAATGAAAGCGGGGATGCGGAATGATTAATCCGGATTCCTCAATGATCCGGTTGTCAACCATCAGGATGTCAATATCGATGATGCGATCGGTATACCCTCCGTCCGGAGATTTTCTCGTCCGCCCCAGTTCCTTTTCGATCTCCTGAGTTTCCCGAAGCACCTCTCTGGCTTCCAGGGTTGTGACCAGTTCACAAACGGAATTCACAAACCTGTTTTCAGACTCGAAACCCTCCGGATCGGACACATAAAAAGCGGATCTGGAAATAATTCTCCCTATCCGCTTGTCAATTTCCCGACAGGCACGCTCGATATTTTTTTTTCTGTCTCCCAGGTTGGAGCCTAATCCCAAAAAAACAACATGAATATCGTTATCAGGCATTTTTCAGCGCAGCATCATCGCACAAAGTGCTCCAAACTCGTATTTCTCCTTGATGGCCGTCTGATACACATCCATAATTCTTTCGTATCCGCCGAAAGCAGTCGTCACCATCAAAAGCGTGGAGAACGGCAGGTGAAAGTTGGTAACCAGCGCATCGGGTAATGTAAAGTCATAAGGCGGGAAAATAAACTTGTTTGTCCATCCCTCCCTCGGCTTGATATGCCCGTCTGTACTGATGGTGGTCTCAATGGCCCGTAAAACCGACGTACCCACGGCACAAATTTTGTGCCCGTTGTCTTTTGCCGTATTCACCTTATCGCACAACTCCTGTGTAATGATCATCTGCTCCGAATCAACTTTATGTTTGGTTAAATCCTCCACGTCGATATCACGGTAGGCTCCCAATCCGTGATGAAGCGTAAGGAAGCCGTAATCGATATTTTTAATCTCCATACGTTTAATCAACTCCCGGCTGAAATGCAGTCCTGCAGCAGGCACAACGACAGCCCCTTCGTTATTGGCAAAAATATTCTGGTACCTCTCCGCATCCTCCGGCATGGCCGACCTCTCCATATATTCCGGGATCGGCGTTTCACCGATGGAGAAAAGCAGGTCTTTAAACTCTTCGTACGGCCCGTCGTAAAGAAAACGGAGCGTGCGCCCACGCGAGGTGGTGTTGTCAATCACTTCAGCGACGAGCTCTTCATTTTCGCCAAAGTACAACTTGTTTCCAATCCTTATTTTCCGGGCGGGGTTGACCAGGACATCCCACAAGTGCTGAGCGGGATTCAGTTCCCTAAGTAAAAACACTTCTAGTCGTGAGCGTCAAAATAGTTCAGAATATCCTTAAAAACAAGATGTTCTATTTTATCTGAATTTCGATGAACCACTAGCAATCTGGATTCATCGCGATGCCTACTCGGATACTTGGCAATCAATTCCTCCGGTAAGTTAAATTTAAACTGGGAAAGTTTCATATGTGACTAAACTGATTCTTTATAATACTATTGTAAAATATTTATTGTTAAGCCTCCCCCTTGGTGGCTATGTGCCGGTCCAAAAATTCGTCCAGCTCTTCAACCTGTAAACAATCATTCACCGATACATCTCCTGCCCTTGTTCGTTTGAGCGAAAGAAGATACGCACCCGACAACAGACTTTCGCCTATATCGCGAGCCAAAGCACGTATATACGTGCCCTTACCGCAAACAACCCGAATAGTTATGGATGGCAAATTGTAAAACAACAGTTCAATATCCTTTATAACCAATATCTTTGGTTTTAGTTCAATTTCTTCGTTCTTTCTGGCAAACTCGTATGCCCTCCTACCCTCTATCTTGACAGCAGAAAAAAGCGGCGGGATCTGTTCAATTTCTCCTGTAAACTGTTTCAGACATGCTTCCACCTTTTCGCGTGTGATGTGCCCTGTCGGATATTCGGCATCAACTTCCGTTTCCAGGTCAAAAGAAGGAGTAGTCGCTCCCAACCGGATCTCAGCAATATACTCTTTGGTTTGGGCCTGCAACCTTTCAATCTCTTTTGTCTTTTTTCCCGTGCAGATAATCATCACCCCCGTGGCCAGCGGATCCAGTGTTCCCGCGTGTCCCACTTTCAATTTTTTTATTTTCAGCTTCTGGCACAATTTTGCCCGCACCACCCTCACCAGCCGGAACGAAGTCCAATGCAGCGGCTTATCGATGTGTAAGACCTCCCCTTCAATAAAATCCATCAGGCTATATTTGAAACGGTTCCGGACAACAGCAGTACAATCAGCACAACGCCTACAATGATTCTGTACCACCCAAATGCCTTAAACCCGTGTTTGGTCAGAAAATCGATAAAAAACCGGATCGCGATAACAGCAACCACAAAAGCCACCACGTTTCCGATAATCAACACTCCGATATTCTCCTGCAACATGGCCGCACTGGCAGGGTCCTTTATCAGCTGATACAGCTTGTAACCAGCTGCCGCAGCCATGGTAGGCACTGCCAGAAAAAACGAAAACTCAGCGGCATTTTTCCGGTCGAGGTTAGTGCTCATACCCCCCACAATGGTGGCCATCGATCGGGAAACACCCGGTATCATTGCGATACATTGAAAGAAGCCGATCTTCAGCGCCCGCTGCCACGATATCGATTGATTATCAACGGGTTTATTGAACCATGTATCTACAAAAAGCATCACGATACCGCCTGCGACAAGCATCACGCTCACGACAAAGATATTCTCGAGCAACGAGTCGATCTGGTCTCCAAAGATCAATCCCAGCATTCCTGCCGGGACAACGGCGATAAACAGCTTCCAGTAGAAATCGAACTTTTTCAGAAACCGTTTCAGGAACGTCCGCCATTTTTGTACGAAACCCATTCCTTCAACAGCGTTCTTATCAAAAACAATCACCGGATTCAGTCGAAAAAACCGTTTCCAGTAAAGAAACACCACCGACAGAATGGCTCCAAACTGGATAATTACCGTAAAAGCCTTCACAAACGGTGTACTCTCGACCCCAAGCAATGCCTGAGTTATGATCATATGCCCGGTAGATGAAACAGGCAAAAACTCGGTTAAGCCTTCTACAATAGCAATAATGATTGCCTCTAATATACTCATTTAACTTATCAGGGGATTATTTTATTTCTTCCTTTTTCCTGTCTTTAACCGGATACAAAATTCCGACGATCATCAGCACAAATCCGATCAGGCAAACAAGAGGGGCCACTTTAATGCGTCGCGCACTAAAAATATCGGGTTCAAAACCTTCAAAGGTTGTCGCAGGGCCGCTCATCAGCAGAAAGCCCGCAATGATAATAAGCACGGCAACCCCGCAAATGATGAGGTTTATTTTGTGGAAAGCAAGATTTTTGTGAGACATACTGTTGTGGGTTATGGGTTTATTTATACATAATACAAGTTCTCGGTTTTCATCTTCAGGTACCGGTTCACCGCAAAATAAGTCGCCACGGTTGAAATCAGAATCCCCAGCAAAATGACGACAACAAAAATAACGAGCAGATCCGTAGCGCCGATAATGGATTGAAGCTCAGCATATTCTTTATTGAAATAAACCAGAATAAGAAAGATGATGCCGTCCGCTAAAAATCCCGCAGCGATCCCGGTGAGAATATTGTTGCGGATAAAGGGCTTGCGGATAAAATTACCGTTAGCTCCAACAAGCTTCATCGTATTGATAATAAACCGCTTGGAATAAACGCTCAATCGAATGGTGTTTCGGATCAACGTGAATGAAATAAACATCAGGATACCTGCTAAAATCAACAGGATCAGGGTAACTTTCGATAAGTTATCGTTGATGAGATCGATCGCTTCCTGCTGGTACAGCAAGTCTCGGACATTGTTTTGTTGCCTGATGACCTTACCGACGACCGCAATGCTGTCGCTGTTGGCATACTCCGAATGGAGATAAATCTCTATGGCATCCTGTGCCGGATTATACCCCAGCAACTCTTCGGGATCCTCGCCGAGATCCTTGATCAACTGCTCTTTTGCCTCATCCTTGCTGATGAACCGTGAAGATTTCACGAACGGCTGGGCATCCAGGTTTTTCCTCAACCGCTGAATCCCGGCATCGGTAACATCGCTATCGAGCATCACGCTGAAACTCATGTTCTCTTTCACGAATTTCGACAACCCGTTGCCCATAAACAGAATAAGGATAGTCAGGCCTAACAAGACCATTCGACATAAAAAAGGGTTACACCAAGAAAAACCCGATTGCTCTCAATAAAACGGTTTTTTCCAAATTGGCTGCAAAGTAACAAAAATATTGCGAAAACTGGAAATTTACTCCGGTAATAATCAACAAGAAAGATTAATTTTCCAAAATCTCGTTGTCGCGGCCCATTTTATCTACAATTTCCCGGACAGTTACAGGCTCTCTTACCACCGCCTGCTTTACGACGCGGCTCCTGACAAGGGATGCCGCAATTGAGATGAGTAAAAACGAGGCAATAACAAGCAACGACGCAACGTTGGAGATATGGAAATCCCAGGCAACGGTATGGGCATAATGATTGATGATCATTTTAAAACCGATAAATATCAAAATTCCGCTTAACGCATACTTCAGGTAATGGAACAAATCCATGATGCCCCGCAACGCGAAATAGAGCGACCGGAGCCCCAGGATCGCAAAAATATTCGACGTATAAACAATGAACGTGTTGGTCGAAACCGAGAGCACAGCCGGAATGGAGTCTATGGCAAAAATAAGGTCGGTGAACTCTATAACGAGTAATGCCAGAAAGAACGGGGTGGCGTATAGCCTTTTATCCATTCTTTTGAAAAACTTCGGTTCCGACATATCATCGGTTACCGGCATAACCTTTTTGAAAATTTTCACTAACCCGTTGTTGTTCGGATCTTTTTTCTCTTTTTCCTTTTCGTGATCCAGCACCCTGAACTCGTCTGCCACCATCTTGGCGCCGGTGAACAACAGGAAAGCGCCGAACACAGCAAAAATAAAGACCGCCCGAAAAACAATCGCTCCCAAAATTCCCCAGAATAAAACACTGTGCTGATGCTCGGGTTTAATCTTGAAAGCCGTAAAAATGATGATAAAAACAAATAAGTTATCAATGCTCAGCGACTCCTCGATAAGATAAGCCGTAAGAAACTCAAGGGCGCTTTCCTTGTCGAAGACAACGTAAACTCCCGCGTTGAAGACCAAGGCAAGTGAAATCCAGAAAAGGCTGAGCCACAACGCTTTTCCCACATCGATAACCGTACCTTTCTTATTAAAAACAAACATATCAAGCGACAGGAGAATCACCACAAGGATGATAAAACCTATCCAAAAAGAAGCACTTACTTCCATATCGTTTACTCTTGTAATTCTAAAAACTATTCTATTATATCGTTAACGATCAGCGAATAGCCTTTTTCATTCGGATGTAAACCGTCCAGAAACAGGCTCTCGTCTATCTTTCCGCTTTTCGTCAATAATTTGTTACCAACATCCAGGTAACGGTAATTGTTCAGGGAGGCCATCTTGGAGATCTGCCGGTTGATGGCTGTCACTTCTGACTCCTTATTGCGTCGGGGAAGCAATCCGACGACTTTTATCCTGGCCTCCGGTTGACGAATCTTTATCTGCTCAAGCAGGAACTCCAGCCCCTCAACAATCTCTTCATCAGAAACTGATCCCAAGTTATTGGTCCCGATCATCAGAACCACTTCACTGGCCCGGTAGTCATCGAGTTCGCCGTGATACACGCGCCAAAGCACATTTTCCACCCGATCCCACCCGTATCCCAGGTTTAAATACCCGGCAGGCTGTACCCGATTTTTCCAGCTTTGGCTCCCGTTCTCCCGTCCGGGCTCCCCACCCCAGTAATGGGTAATGGAATTTCCGATAATCACTTTTTCCGGACGCTGCAACTGAATGTTTTGCAGGATACCGGCATGCCGTTCTTTCCATTCGTAAATATAAGGTTCCCTTCGCTGGCTTACAGGCCTGGTAGTGCTGATTTTTCCGACAGGCATGTTCAGTATCTTCCGGATTATTTTCTCGTATGCGTCGGCGTAGACCTGCATTCCAAGGTCACTGGGATGGATGTTATCCACACATCCGTCCGCAGGCATGTTAATGGAGTCCTTGTGCAGGTGGTAAATGTTCTTCACACCCAGCTCAACCAGCGAATCGAATGCCTGGCGCGATGCCGCATTCATCCGGTCTGCCGTTTCCCTGGACAACTCGTTGAGTTCATCGTTCCTATACCCGATATGATCCACGATAAGGATAGGCACATCGTGCTTTTCCCGGAGTTTTTCAACTCCGTAAACGGTTCTTCTTATCACTTCTTCGGATGATAAGCTCCCCATGTTGGGAAGACAATCAAAAACGTAGAGCGATGCGTCTATTTCATCAATCAAATCTACAAATTCCTTCTCCAGCGGGCCATTTCCGGAAAAAGCCAGGTTGACGACCGGATAATCGAGCTTTCTCGATAAAACAGTGGTCCAGGCCATTCCCGGGCGGGAAGCACATCCGCCTTGCGCGATGGACGTCCCGTAAACCACTATCGGCTTCTCCCTAAGCACGGGAACAAACTTGAATTCCGCCGAATCGGGGACTCCAATCTCCATCCATTTCACCGAATTGTAAAGCGGGAGGAAAAGCCGGTATTCAAAACCGTGCTTGTGGTAGCGGCTTTGTGACAGGTTATTGAACGTATAGGTAACGGTGTCGCCGAAACTGAACTTGTCGGTCGCCACACGCCATTTGCCATCGGAATCCATCGCATAGAGGTCGACTCCCGACTTTCCGGTAGCCGGCATGTGCGGCATGGCATGGCTGCCCGTTACACCATACCGCACTTCAATTTTTTCCGCGTTTGTGTAAAAATGGATCGCCAGCCCGGCTGAATTTTCCGATAAACTCCAAACCGGTTTTCTCACCTTCTTTGCTGCGCGGTCCGGCAGGCGCTGGTAGGTTTTTCCGATTTCATGGGTCCAACCCTGGTTCTGGATGACGTGTGCTTCTTCTTTCAACGGATCATGCCATTGGGTTTGTGCAGGCAAAGCAACTGTGCACAAAAGACTGACAACAAAAATAATACTTTTCATGATTTGGTTTTTTTTATCGGTTCCAACCCGGTTTCTTTTGCTTTTCGGATCAGGAAGTCATAGGCCGCATGACGTTCGTTGGGAATCTCTCCTTCCAGAATAGCTTCCTTGATAAATGATTTCAGTTCACCTACCTCCCGTCCCTGCCCCAAACCGAAGATCTCCATGATCTCGTTGCCGTCGATCGGGGGCTGGAAATTTCGCACACGGTCCTTTTCTTCAATCTCCGTAAGCTTTCTGCGGACGATCCTGAAATTCTGGAGGTGCCGCCGTACTTTCTCGGCGTTTTTCGATGTGATGTCGGCTTCACAAAGAGTCATCAAATCGTCTATATCGTCACCGGCATCAAACAACAGACGCCGAACGGCAGAATCCGTCACCTCCTCCTCCACCAGCTGCATCGGGCGCATGTGCATCGACACCATTTTCTGTGTGTATTTCATCTTTTCGTTCAACGGCAATTTCATGCGGCTGAAGATCCTGGGCACCATCTTTTCACCCACATAGTTGTGGTTGTGAAATGTCCAGCCCAGCTTATTGTCCCAGCGTTTGGTAACCGGCTTGGCAATATCGTGCAGCAAAGCCGACCACCGCAACCAGAGGTTGTCCGTCTTTAACGAGATGTTATCGAGAACGGCAAGCGTGTGGTAAAAATTATCCTTGTGCCCCACCCCTTCCTTGGTTTCGGCTCCCTTAAGCGCAACCAGTTCTGGTAAAATAATCTCCAACAAGCCCGTCTTCTCGAGCAAAACAAAGCCGACAGACGGTTTGGGGGAAAGAATGATTTTGTTCAGCTCATCCGCAATACGTTCCTTGGATATGATTTTTATGCGTTCCTTATTCCGGGCAACCGCATCAAACGTTTCGGGGAAAATGTCGAATCCCAGCTGCGAGGCAAACCTCACGGCCCGCATCATCCGCAACGGATCGTCACTGAACGTGATATCGGGATCGAGCGGAGTGCGGATAATCAAGTCCTGCAGGTCCTGCAGTCCGTTAAACGGATCCAGCAATTCGCCGAAACGGTTTTTATTCAGGCAGAAAGCCATTGCATTGATCGTGAAGTCGCGGCGTTTCTGGTCATCTTCCAGTGTACCATCCTCCACGACGGGATTTCGGGAATCGTGGGTGTAAGACTCTTTGCGGGCACCGACAAACTCGATTTCAAAATCCTTGTATTTCAGTTGTGCCGTACCAAAATTTTTAAAAACCGACAACTTCGTGCGCGGCCCCAACGCTGAAGCGACGGCTTCGGCCAAGGCAATTCCCCTGCCAACGGCGACAATATCTATGTCTTTTGAAGGACGGTACAAAAAGAAATCACGAACGTAACCGCCGATCACGTAGCAATCGAGCTCCATCCGGTCGGCCACTTCCGAAATAAGTTTAAAGATGTTTCTGTTTAGAAAATCCTGTATCTCTTCGCGAGAAATATCCATTAGCAAATCAAATTCTGTTATGATTTGCAAAATTACAATAATTGAGCGTGAAAACCATTTTAACGTTGAATTTTATTTCTTATTTTTGTATACTGATTATGAAAGGGACTCTATCAAATAAATTATATCCCAGACCGTTATCCGGTTATTGTTTTGTCTTTACGGCTGTTTGTGTTTTTGGGCTTCTTCTTTTCTCCTGTTCAGGGAAAGGTAAAAATGCCAAAACCTACCTTGCCGAAGCCGAATCAGCGCTTAGCGCAGGTAACTATTCGCTGGCAAAGCTCAAGATCGACAGCATCAAGGTGCTTTATCCCCAATCGTTCGACGAGATAAACAAGGGGTTCGGACTGATGCAGCGTGTGCGGATGGCAGAAAACCAAAGGAACATTGTTTATTGTGACTCGATGCTTGCGGTCAACTACCAGCTGCTTACCAAAATGCTGAACGACTTCACTTACGTCAGGGACCCCAGGTATCAGGAGTTTGGAGATTATGTCCCCAAAATATATCCGCTGAGCAGCTCCTTTCACCAGAACGGGCTCCGTTCAGCCGTAAGCGAAAAAGGACAGATGTATATCGAGAGTGTGCTTTCGGGTGGCTCGCTGAAGCACAACCGGATAAAAGTGGCTACAAAAGACGGCTCCTTTGCGGAGTCACTGCCCGTCACTACCGATGGACTGAACTACCGGTTCAGCACGCTCAACACTACATACGAGATCGTCCGCTTCTCGGGAAACGATGACAACGGCGTGGCTAAATTCATCTACACATTTAAAGATTCACCCCTTACCCTCAGCTTTATCGGAAGTAGGACCACCTCGATTCCCCTGCCCGAAAAGGCAAAGAAAGGCATTGCGCAGTCGTTCGAGCTCTCCACACTCCTGCTCGACATAGAAAAGCTCAAGTATGAAAAAGGGCGCAGCGAAGCGCTGATAAACTACCTGGAAAGCAGGAAGAGGAATTAAATCCTGTAAATGCGATCGCAATACCGGGCTACTTCCGCATGGTGGGTGATGAACAGCACCGTCCTACTGCCAATGTGTTTTTTCAGGTTGGTCAGGAACGTTTTTTCGGTCTCAATATCCAGGGCCGATGTGGCTTCATCCAACAGCAGGATCCCTCCGGGGCGAAGCAACGAACGTGCAATGGCAATCCGTTGAGCCTGGCCTTCGGAAACCCCCGAACCGCCCATACCAAGAACCGTATCCAGTCCTTCGGGCAGTTCCAGGACAAAACCTGCGGAAGCCACCCCGAGCGCGTCTACAAGCATCTCCTCTCCGGCATCCGGATTACCTATCAGCAGGTTACTCCGAATGGTGCCGCTGAACAGTGTGTTGCCTTGCGGGACGTACACAAAGTTCGAACGGGTGGATGGGGATGCTTTCACCTCCCTCTCTTCATTCCTTATCGAGATCGATCCTTTCTGCGGCTCAATCAAGGCAAGTATAAGCCGGATCAGCGTGGTCTTCCCCGTACCGGTTTCTCCCATAACCGCAACCATCTCTCCAGGTCCGGCTTCCAGCGAAAAGCCGGAGACACGGCCTGCCAGGAATTGTTTTTCCCCAATCTCCTCGCTCTCCAGCTTTTTCAGGAACGATAGCCGTTCACTGGCCGCCTGGGCAGAAATCAGGGTCGGGAACAGGCGCATCAGGTCGTACAGCGGACGCTGTATCTGGTTGACCAACTGCAGGTAAGCCGTAACGGTGCCAAACGTAACCGTTTTGCCGGCAATTCCCCAGGCTCCCCAGATAAATGCGGTGATGTAACCGCCGCTGAAAGCCAATCCCGAGACAAAGCGCGCCCAGGCCGATACCGTGGTTTTTTTCTCCACCTTGCGCTGCAGTTCCCGCTGGAGGTCTCCCAGTCTGTCCAGCTCATCCTCCTGCCTTTCGTACGTCCGCACCACCAACTGATTCAGCAGATTTTCCTCCATCATGGAGGTGATGAAACTTTCGCTTTCTTTTATCTGCCGGCTGTAATCCCTCATCTTCACGTAATAGGGTTTGCTGAAAAGAAGCAAAACCGGCATGGCAATACCCAGGACAAGGGCCAGCAGCGGATCCATCAACAGCAGAATCAGAAATGCCCCACCTAACTGCAGGGTGGCAGTTATCAACATCGGAAGCGCAGTGATCAGTGTTTTTATGATATCGTCCGTATCCTTGATGATGCGTGTCAGCACATCGCCGCTGTGCAGTGAACTGGCTTCGGTCCACCTCGTATAAAGCAGGTTTGCGAAAACCTTTTGACGGATGGAATTCCCGACCTTCACCTCGGTCATGTTCACGTAGCGCACATCCACCACGTTCAGCAACACCCTGAACAACGTAAGCAGGACGAGAATCAGTGAATAATGCAACAGCGAGC
>JALHIE010000071.1 GCA_022840285.1 Porphyromonadaceae bacterium | reverse complement strand
TTCCGCATGCTTGGACACAACGGTGAGATCAATACCATCCGGGGCAACCGGCAATGGATGGAAAGCCGGGAAAGTGTTTTGAAATCCGGCGTCCTGGGGGATATACAGGACTTGTTCCCCATTGTTCAGCCTGCCATGAGCGACAGCGCATCGCTGGATAACGTGTTGGAGTTTCTCGTGATGTCCGGCAAAAGCCTTCCCCATGCCTTGGCCATGCTTGTGCCGGAGAGCTTCAACGATAAAAATCCGATTTCCGGTGATCTGAAAGCGTTTTACGAATACCACAGTATGTTGATGGAACCGTGGGACGGGCCGGCTGCGTTGCTTTTCAGCGACGGGCATTTTGCCGGCGGAATGTTGGACAGGAACGGACTTAGGCCGGCACGGTATGCCGTTACGCATGACGATCAACTGATCATTGCTTCCGAGACCGGCGTGCTCGAAATTGCTCCCGATAAAATAAAAGCACGGGGCCGTCTTCGTCCCGGGAAAATGTTGATGGTGGATACTAAAACAGGCCGCATTTTCTCCGACGATGAATTGAAAAAAACGCTTGCCGAAGCCTTTCCATACAGGGATTGGCTCAATAAAAACTGCAGCAACCTCGAAGAGATTTCCTCGGGGCGGAGCGTGAACAATGAAATTCCTAACCTGAATACTTTACTGACCGCCTTTGGCTATTCGGAAGAAGATATTGAGAACCTGATTGTCCCGATGGCCAACGAAGGCAAGGAGCCTGTTTCGTCCATGGGCAACGACGCCTCGCTGGCGCTGTTTTCCCGGAAACCGCAACGCCTGTTCAACTATTTCCGGCAACAATTCGCACAGGTTACCAATCCCCCCATCGATCCGATCCGGGAGGAATTGGTGATGTCGCTCACCGGGTATCTGGGGGCAATTCATCAAAACTTGCTGGATGAGATTCCCCGCTTATCCAAAATCGTGAAAGTGAAAAGTCCGATCCTGACCAATACGCAGTTCGATATCCTGTTGAATCTGAGGTATAAAGGATTTTCAACCGCTGTCTTGCCGATGCTTTTCAACCCTGAGGAAGGTGCTGACGGATTAAAAAAAGCCATCGGCGAGCTATGCCTTTTGGTAGAAAGAGCCGTAGATGAAGGGAAAAATTACATTGTCTTAAGCGACCGGGGAGTTGACAAGAATCACGCTCCAATTCCTTCCCTGCTGGCAGTTTCTGCCGTGCATCATTATTTGGTGGAAAAAAGGAAGAGGATTCAGATTGATATCGTCGTGGAAAGTGCCGAACCCCGGGAAGTGATGCATTTTGCCTTGTTGTTCGGCTTCGGAGCTAACGCTATAAATCCCTACCTCGCGTTTGGCGTGCTGGCAAAAAAAGTGAAAACAGGCGATATCCAGCTTGATTTCGAAACGGCAAAGAAAAACTACATCAAGTCGGTCAACAAAGGACTGCTTAAAGTTTTGTCAAAAATGGGAAACTCGACGCTGAGGAGTTACCGTGGAGCACATATTTTTGAAGCCGTCGGTACTTATTTCAAGGGAATTTCGTCAAAGATAGAAGGCATTGATATGGACGATATTGCTTACGAGGTGCTGCAGCCATTTTTCGAAGCATTCAGCGAGACTGCCAACGAGGCGCCTCGCCTGGAGAACCTGGGTATTTACGCTTACCGCAATAACGGGGAATACCATGCCTGGAATCCCGAAACTGTTTCCCGGTTGCAGATTGCAACCAAAACCAACAATTACGGCCTGTTTAAAGAATATACCCAAACGGTGGACGGTAAGCCCAATCCGGCTTTCATAAGGGATTTGCTCGATTACAAACGGAACCCGATTGATATTTCGGAAGTGGAGCCGGCCGCAAACATCATGACGCGGTTTTGTACGGGTGCCATGTCGTACGGTTCCATTAGCCGGGAGGCACACGAAGCGATGGCCATTGCCATGAACATCATCGGAGGAAGAAGCAATACGGGCGAGGGCGGTGAGGATCCGGAAAGATACAAGAAGCGGGACGACGGATTAAGTACCCGTTCGGCCATCAAGCAGGTTGCCTCCGGACGTTTTGGCGTTACCGCCGAATACCTGGTGAATGCCGATGAGCTTCAGATAAAAATTGCACAGGGAGCCAAGCCGGGCGAAGGAGGCCAGCTCCCCGGCTATAAAGTGGATAAAATTATAGCCAGGACAAGGCATTCCATTCCCGGAATTTCACTGATTTCACCGCCACCTCACCACGATATTTACTCCATAGAAGACCTCGCTCAGCTGATTTTCGATTTGAAGAACATCAATCCTTCGGCCGTCGTGAGCGTCAAGCTGGTTGCGGAGAGTGGGATAGGTACCATCGCGGCTGGTGTTGCCAAAGCCAAAGCCGATTTGATCCTGATAAGCGGTAGCGAAGGCGGAACGGGGGCAAGCCCTGCCAGTTCCATCAAGCATGCGGGGTTGCCGTTGGAAATTGGGCTGGCCGAAATACAGCAAACGCTCGTGATGAATAATTTGCGGGGAATCGTACGCCTGCAGGCCGACGGACAGGTAAAGACCGGTCGCGACATCATTCTATCCGCGCTGCTGGGAGCCGAGGAGTTCGGGTTTGCCACCAGTGCCCTGATTGTATTGGGTTGCGTGATGATGCGTAAGTGCCACTTGAACACTTGTCCGGTCGGGGTCGCCACACAAAATGCGGAACTTCGCAAACGATTTGTAGGGAGGTACGAATATTTGGTGAACTTCTTTACGTTTCTTGCCGAGGAAACCCGTGAGCATCTCGCTCAACTGGGGTGCAGAACACTGGAAGAAGCTGTCGGCCGGACCGATTTGTTGGAGAGGAAACGGTTTCCCGGTTTTCCAAAAACAGATAAAATCGATCTTTCCAAAATTATATTTTTCCCTGGAGACGTTACCTCTAATCCGTTACACAAAGTTTTGAATCAGGAACATAAGATCTACGACGTTCTCGACAGGGAGTTGATTCGCAGATCGTCACCTGCGCTGGATTTACTTATGCCTGTTGAAATAAAGCTGAAGATAAGGAATATCGACCGTGCTGCAGGAGCCATGCTTTCCGGCGAAATAGCGAGGCGCTACGGGCTAGCCGGATTACCCGGTGATACGATAAAAGCTACGTTTGAAGGTTCAGCCGGGCAGAGTTTCGGGGCATTTCTGGCAAAAGGAGTTACCTTTCGAATCGAAGGTGACGCCAACGATTACCTGGGAAAAGGCCTTTCGGGCGGGAGAATTATTGTCGTTCCACCCTCGGGAAGCACGTTCAGGCCCGAAGAGAACATACTTTGCGGAAATACGTTGCTCTACGGCGCTACCTCGGGTGAGGTGTACATCAACGGGGTGGTCGGTGAGCGCTTCTGCGTGCGCAATTCCGGTGCTATAGCCGTTGTGGAAGGGGCCGGGGACCATTGTTGCGAATACATGACCGGTGGCCGCACGGTTGTTCTGGGGCCCACAGGGCGAAATTTCGCTGCGGGCATGAGCGGAGGTATTGTTTATGTATACGATGAAAAGGGCAATTTCGACTATTTCTGTAACATGGAAATGGTTGAACTTTCACTCGTAGAGGAAGCGGACGACCAAGAGGAACTTTATACCCTCATCTCGGCGCACTACAAATATACCGACAGCCCGCTGGCGAAAAGAATCCTGGATAACTGGTCGAAAAGCGTGAAGCAATTCATCAAAGTAGTCCCGATCGAGTACAAGAAAGTATTGAAAAATAAAATAACCTCTATAACAGAAGCCCGGTGATCATTGCAAGGTGTAAACCGGTATAAATCAATATAAAATGGGCAATCCAAAAGCATTTATAACCATTTCCCGCAAAGAAGCGGGATACAGGCCTGTCCTGGAGAGAGTTACAGATTTTGAAGAAGTGGAGCAGGCCTTGAGCCAGGAAGAGCGGAAAGTGCAGGCTTCCCGTTGCATGGACTGTGGAATACCTTTCTGTCATTGGGCTTGTCCGTTGGGCAACCGTATGCCTGAATGGCAGGATATGATTTACAAGGGAAAATGGAAAGAAGGAGTGGAGATTCTTCACGAAACCAATAACTTCCCCGATTTTACCGGGCGGGTTTGTCCTGCTCCCTGCGAAAAATCGTGTGTGCTTGCCTTGCACGAAGCGCCCGTAAAAAAAGTAGCCGTCGTCGGTTCGGGTCCGGCAGGACTGGCTATTGCGCAACAACTCAACAGAAAAGGCCATGCGGTAACGGTTTTTGAAAAAGACAAAAATCCGGGAGGATTGCTCCGGTACGGTATTCCGAATTTCAAGCTGGATAAAAAAGTGATTGACCGGCGATTGAGACAGCTTGAAGAAGAGGGAATTGTTTTCAGGACAAATACCGAAATAGGGAAGGATATTTCCGGTGAGGAGGTTACGAAACGGTTCGACGCGGTATGCCTGGCGATTGGCGCGGGTAAGCCGAGGGACATTAATCCGGTGGGTAGAGAGTTGAAGGGAATCTATTTTGCAATGGATTTTCTTTCCCAGCAAAACCAGCTCATTCTGGGTGAGCCGCTGACCCACACGGAGAGAATCTCGGCGAGGGATAGACACGTTCTCGTAATCGGAGGAGGAGATACCGGATCGGATTGTGTGGGAACTTCCATCAGGCAGGGAGCTGTAAAGGTCACCCAAATTGAGATATTGCCCAAACCACCCGTTGGAAAAAACTCCTCTACACCGTGGCCCCACAGTTATCCAAATATTTTGAAAACTTCCAGTTCGCACAATGAAGGGTGTGAGCGTCGTTGGCTGTTGAATACCATTGAATTCAAGGGAGAGAACGGTGCCGTAAAAGAAGCGGTGGTAGAGGAAATTAACTGGCAGAAAGCAGAGAATGGACGATTGGTCATGGTAGGTACGGGCAATACCGAGACCATCAGGGCCGATGTTGTTTTTTTAGCGTTGGGATTTGTACACCCGGTACATGAGGGGTTACTTGATGAACTTGGTGTAGGTTATGATGTGCGGGGAAATGTTGCTGTAGACAGAGAAAGCCGGAGCTCGGTCGCAAACGTTTTTGCCACAGGCGATGCGGTGATGGGAGCCAGCCTGGTTGTAAAAGCCATAGCATCAGGAAGGAAAGTGGCGGAAAGTATTCATCAACTATTGACCAGAGAAAAGGATTGAGAACCAAGAGCCAAGAGTAAAGAACAATAGACTTGCAAATGGTTTGAATGCCTTATTTTAGGGTGACTTCGAACTTAAAAAATCAACTTGAAATGTGTGGAATTGTATGTACGTTTAATCTAAAAAAACCGGCCGAAAGCTTGCGTCAGCAGATCCTGAATATGTCAAAAACCGTTCGTCACCGGGGACCGGACTGGTCGGGAATTTTTGTTTCAGAAAAAGCCATCCTGGCGCACGAACGATTAGCCATTGTTGACCCGAAATCCGGGAAACAGCCACTTTTCAGCCAAGACGGAAAATTGGTTCTGGCTGTCAATGGTGAGATTTATAATCACAGGGATATCCGGAAACAGGTTGAGGGCAAATACGAATTTACGACCCAGTCCGATTGCGAAGTGATTCTGGCGCTTTATCGGGAAAAGGGAGCGGATTTTCTGGAAGACCTGGACGGGATTTTCGCTTTTGCGTTGTACGATATGGAGAACGATCGTTTCCTGATCGGGCGCGACCACATCGGGATCATTCCGCTCTACCAGGGGTGGGACAGGGATGGAGCTTACTACGTGGCTTCGGAACTGAAAGCGCTGGAAGGCTACTGCAGCAGGATCGAAGAATTTTTGCCCGGGCAATACTATTACAGTCCGGACAAAGAGCCGTGCAGGTGGTATGTTCGTGACTGGATGGAGTACGGAAGTGTGAAGGACAATCCGTCGGATGTCCAGGAACTTCGTCGGGCGCTGGAGAATGCGGTCGAACGTCAGTTGATGTCGGATGTGCCCTATGGGGTCTTGCTTTCGGGCGGCCTGGACAGCTCCATAATTTCGGCTATAGCCAGGAAGTTTGCTGCCAAACGCATCGAAACGGGCAACCGGGAAGAGGCGTGGTGGCCCCGGCTTCACTCGTTTGCCATCGGCCTGGAAAGTTCGCCGGATCTGGCCGCCGCGAGAAAGGTTGCCAGCTATATTGGCTCCATTCACCACGAAATAAATTTCACCGTCCGAGAAGGGCTGGATGCTTTGCGGGATGTGATTTATCATATTGAGACGTATGATGTTACTACTGTCCGCGCAAGTACTCCGATGTACCTGTTGGCCCGTTATATCCGTTCAATGGGGGTGAAGATGGTGCTTTCGGGCGAAGGGGCCGATGAGGTTTTTGGCGGTTATCTCTATTTTCATAAAGCCCCCGATGCGAAAGAATTTCACAAGGAGACCGTGCGGAAATTAAGTAAATTGCACCAGTACGACTGTTTGCGAGCCAACAAATCGTTGGCTGCATGGGGTGTGGAAGGGCGTGTGCCTTTCCTGGACAAAGAGTTTCTGGATGTAGCCATGCGGCTTAACCCGAAAGATAAAATGGCCGGAAACGGAAAAATTGAAAAACATATTCTGCGTAAGGCTTTTGAAGACTATCTGCCTCCAGAAGTGACGTGGCGGCAAAAGGAGCAGTTCTCCGACGGTGTGGGTTACGGCTGGATCGACACCTTGAAAGCCCTTGCAAATGAGACGGTTACCGATGAACAGATGACCAGCGTAAGATACCGTTTTCCCATAAATCCGCCGTTGACAAAAGAAGAGTATGTCTACCGCACCCTGTATTCAGATCTGTTTCCTTCCGATTCGGCTGCGCAGTGTGTTCCGTCCGTTCTTTCGGTGGCCTGCAGCACGCCCGTCGCGCTGGAATGGGATGAAGCGTTTAAGAAAAATGCCGACCCGTCGGGACGCGCAGTGTGTTCAGTGCACGAAAAGGGGTACAAATAAATGTGGGAATGAAATAAAATTTTATCGAAATGCATATCTTTGCATGGGAAATGGAAAAGACTAAATACATATTTGTGACAGGCGGTGTGGTGTCATCATTGGGCAAAGGAATCATCGCTGCGTCGCTCGGTAAATTGTTACAGGCGCGTGGTTTCAGGGTGACAATCCAGAAACTGGATCCTTACATCAACATAGACCCGGGAACACTGAATCCGTATGAGCACGGCGAATGCTATGTTACGGTGGACGGACAGGAAACGGATCTGGATTTGGGTCATTACGAACGTTTCCTCGGAGTGGAAACACACCGGGAAAACAACATCACCACCGGACGAATTTATCAGAACGTAATCAACAAAGAACGAAAAGGAGATTACCTCGGAAAAACGGTACAGATTATACCGCATGTTACCGATGAAATAAAGGAAAATATCAAATCGTTCAGTCGGAAAGGACTTGACTTTGTTATCACGGAAATTGGCGGTACGGTGGGAGATATCGAGAGTTTGCCCTACATCGAAAGTGTGCGTCAGTTGAAGTGGGAGTTGGGCAAAAACTGCCTGATCGTACACCTTACCTACGTTCCGTATATAGCGGCTGCCGGAGAATTAAAGACCAAGCCTACGCAGCACTCTGTGAAGATGCTTCAGGAGCAGGGAGTTCAGCCCGATATCCTGATCCTGCGCACCGAACATCCTATTTCAAAAGAATTACGAAAGAAGATTGCTTTGTTCTGTAACGTGGAGCCTCATGCCGTGATGCAATCGATCGACGCTTCAACCATTTATCGTGTTCCGCTGAACATGCAGCAGGAAAAGTTGGATGAGGTGGTACTTGCGAAAATGGATATTGAGCTGGAAACAATTCCCCCGGCCAACATGGAGGAATGGGCCGGTTTTGTGGAAAGGTTTGAAAATGCGACCGAAGAAGTGCGCATCGGCCTGGTCGGTAAGTACGTTCAGTTGCCCGATGCTTATATGTCTATCATTGAGTCGTTGAAACACGCCAGTGCTTTCCACAACAGGAAGCTCGACCTGAAGTTGATCTTGTCCGATGATATTACGACGGATAATGTCGGGGAAAAACTGCAAAACCTGGACGGAATAGTTGTCGCGCCCGGGTTCGGCCAGAGGGGTATGGAAGGCAAGTTTACCGCACTTAAGTTTGCCCGTGAAAACAATATTCCCTGTCTCGGTATCTGCATGGGTATGCAGACGATGTCCATCGAATTTGCCCGGAATGTCTTGGGCTACGCCGATGCCAACAGTACCGAGATCGAGCCCGACACTTCGCACAACGTAGTGGACATCATGGAAGAGCAAAAACACATCTTAAACCTGGGTGGCAGTATGCGGTTAGGCGCCTATGCCTGCCAGCTTAAAAAAGGGAGCAAAGTGCACGCCATTTACAACAAAACCGAAATCAGCGAACGCCACCGCCACCGTTACGAGTTTAACAATGCTTACAGGGACGAATTCGAAGCTGCCGGAATGATCTGTAGCGGGCAAAACGATACGCTCGATTTGGTGGAAATCGTTGAGCTTACCCACCACAAATGGTACATTGGCGTGCAATTTCATCCCGAATACAGCAGCACCGTTATCCATCCGCACCCGTTGTTCGTGAGTTTTGTGGGGGCAGCTGCAGGCCTTTAGAAGACATCGGTTGCCCGGATTTCTATTTATACTCCCCCCAATGCTTGATTTCAATATCTTCCGCTTTCATGAAGCAGAAAGCTTTGATAAAGGCGCTCGCCAGGCGGGCGTTGGTAATGAGCGGGATGTTGAAATCGATAGCACCCCGGCGAATTTTGTAGCCGTTTGTTAATTCCCTTTCGGTCAGGTTCTTGGGGATGTTGATGACCAGGTCCACTTTCTTTTCGGCAATCATGTCCGTAATTTTTGGTTCGCCCTCTTCGTCCGGCCAGGCTACACAGGTGCTTTTTACACCGTTCTCTTCGAGAAACTTTTGCGTACCGCCGGTTGCAAAAAGGGTGTATCCGTTGTCGATCAAAAGCCGGCAGGCATCCAGTAACGCCACTTTCGATTTGGTGCTTCCCGAGGAAACGACTATGTTTTTCCGGGGTATCCGGTATCCTACCGAAAGCATGGCGGTAAGCAGTGCGTCATCGAAGTGGGTTCCTAGGCAGCCCACTTCACCTGTGGATGCCATATCCACTCCCAGTACGGGGTCAGCCTTTTGCAAACGGGTGAAAGAGAACTGCGACGCCTTGATGCCCACGTAGTCCAGGTCGAATGCCGACTTCTCGGGCCGTTGGACTTCTTCTTCAAGCATCACCCGCGTGGCCAGTTCGATGAAGTTGATTTTAATCACTTTGGAGACAAACGGGAACGAACGCGAAGCCCTCAGGTTGCATTCGATCACTTTGATGTCGTTGTCCTTTGCCAGGAACTGGATGTTGAAAGGTCCCGAGATGTGTAGTTCCCTGGCAATCTCCCTGGCAACTTGTTTAATCCGGCGAACGGTCTGTGTATAGATTTTCTGCGGTGGAAACTGGATGGTGGCATCGCCTGAATGGACGCCGGCAAACTCCACGTGTTCCGAAATGGCATAAACCACCAGCTCTCCGTTTTGCGCGACGGCATCAATTTCTATTTCTTTCGCCCCTTCAATGAATTCGGAAACGACCACCGGATATTCTTTCGATACTTCGGTGGCCATCGTCAGGAAGCGTTCCAGCTCGTTTGTGTTGGAACATACGTTCATTGCAGCTCCCGAAAGAACATACGAAGGGCGCACCAACAGGGGAAAGCCCACTTCGTTTACAAATCGGTGGATATCTTCAAGCGTTGTCAGTTCTTTCCACCTCGGCTGATCTATTCCCAGGCGGTCCAGCATGGATGAAAACTTGTGGCGGTCTTCCGCATTATCAATATCCGCAGCTTGCGTGCCCAGAATCTTCACGCCCGACTGGTCCAGCCGCACGGCTAAGTTGTTCGGAATTTGTCCGCCGGTGGACACGATCACCCCTTTCGGATTTTCCAGTTCAATGATATCCCTTACCCGCTCGTAACTCAATTCATCAAAGTAAAGGCGGTCGCACATATCGTAATCGGTCGAAACGGTTTCGGGGTTATAGTTGATCATCACCGAGCGCAATCCCTTTTTCCGGATGGTATTCAGTGCATTCACCGAGCACCAGTCGAATTCCACCGATGAACCTATGCGGTAGGCTCCTGAGCCCAATACAATCACAGAGCGGTGGTCGCCCAGGTATTTCACGTCATTGGCCGTTCCGTTGTAGGTCAGGTAGAGGTAGTTGGTCTGTGCCGGATATTCGGCTGCCAGGGTGTCTATTTGTTTGACCACAGGCAGGATTCCGCGTTTGATGCGTTCGTAGCGAACCGTATCTTTAGGCATCGGCTCCTTGTATATCAGTCTTTCGATTTGATAATCCGAAAATCCGACTTTTTTTGCCTTAACAAATAATTCCGTCGGTAGTTGTTCCGTATCGCTGTATTTCTCAATGGAACGAGCCGTGTCAACGATATTTTTCAGTTTATAAAGGAACCACCGGTCAATTTTTGTCAGATCGTAAATCTTGTCCACCGGATATTCCTGTTCGAATGCCTGGGAAAGATAAAAGACGCGCTTGTCGGTAGGGATGCTCAAGTTTTTGTCCAATTCGTTGGTGAACAGGTTTTCATTGCCCGAAAATCCGTGCATGCCCTGTTGGATCATCCGCAATCCCTTTTGAAATGCCTCTTCAAAACTTCGCCCGATGGACATAATTTCGCCCACCGATTTCATTGATGAGCCTATTTCGCGGCTGACGCCGTGAAATTTTGCCAGGTCCCATCGCGGGATTTTGCAAACGATATAATCCAGTGCCGGCTCGAAGAATGCCGATGTCTCTTTTGTTACCGAATTTTTAAGTTCGGGAAGGCCGTACCCCAGTCCCAGTTTTGCGGCCACAAAAGCCAACGGGTATCCGGTAGCTTTGGAAGCCAGCGCGGAGGAACGGCTCAGACGGGCGTTCACTTCAATCACACGGTAATCCTCGGAAAACGGATCAAAAGCATATTGAACGTTGCATTCACCCACAATGCCGATGTGGCGGATGATCCGGATCGCAAGTTCACGGAGCTTGTAGTATTCGCTGTTGGACAGCGTTTGCGAAGGGGCTACCACGATGCTTTCTCCGGTGTGTATACCCAGCGGATCAAAGTTTTCCATGTTGCAAACCGTGATGCAGTTGTCGTATCGGTCGCGTACCACTTCATACTCAATCTCTTTCCAGCCTTTCAGTGATTTTTCAACCAACACTTGTGGTGAATAATTGAAAGCCTTGGTTACGAGCGATTCCAGTTCGTCTTCGTTATCGCAGAAGCCGCTTCCCAAGCCACCCAAAGCGTAAGCAGCACGTACGATTACCGGATAGCCGAGTTCGCTGGCTGCCCTCAGGGCGTCCTTTAGCGAGGTCACTGCTTCACTCTGAATATATTTTACGCCTATTTCAGAAAGTTTTTGATTGAAGATTTCACGGTCTTCGGTGTCGATGATTGCCTGGACAGGGGTGCCGAGCACGCGCACGTTGTATCTCTCGAGGATTTTGTTCCGGTACAGTGCTACACCGCAGTTCAGCGCTGTCTGTCCTCCAAACGAAAGAAAGATGCTGTCGGGGCGCTCTTTCTCGATTACCCGCTCCACAAAATCCGGCGTCACGGGCAAAAAGTAGACCTTGTCGGCAATGCCCTCTGAGGTCTGAACGGTGGCTATGTTCGGGTTAACCAGCACGGTTTCAATGCCTTCTTCTTTCAGGGCCTTTAAGGCCTGTGAACCGGAATAGTCGAATTCACCGGCCTCGCCAATTTTCAGTGCGCCTGAACCCAACAGAAGCACTTTTTTGACGGTTCCTTTTTCAATGCCCCGGTAAACTTGCTTTAAGATTGATTTTGCATTGAGTTCGTCCTCGATGAGTTCCGGAATCGGAATATTTTTTTCTTCGAGCGTTCGTATAAAAACGTCAAAGAGAAACTCGGTATCGGTCGGCCCGGCCGATGCTTCGGGGTGGAACTGGCAGGAGAACCAGGGGTTGGTTTTGTGGCGGATGCCTTCGTTCGTTCCGTCGTTCATGTTGACGAAAAGCGGTTCCCATTCCGCACCCAGCGAGTTGTTGTCCACCGCGAAGCCGTGGTTTTGTGAAGTGACGAACGCCCGTTGTGACCCCACAAGTTGCACCGGTTGATTGCAGCTGCGGTGTCCGTATTTCAGCTTGTAGGTGTTGGCTCCTCCTGCCAGTGAAAGCAATTGGTTTCCCATACAGATTCCAAAAATCGGTTTGTCGGTCTGCATCGCCTTGCGGATGTTTCTTACGGTTGCGTCACAGAAAGCCGGGTCACCGGGACCGTTGGAAATAAACAGTCCGTCGAATTCCATCTCGTTAAAATCGTAATCCCAAGGTACGCGTACGACCGTCGTATCCCGCTTCATCAGACAGCGGATGATGTTGTTTTTCACACCGCAATCGACCAGAACCACTTTGTGTTTTCCACTGCCGTAGACAATTACCTCCTTGCAGCTTGCCTTTGCAACCTGGTTCTCATCATCGGGATTTACAAACGTTATATCGGGTTCACCGGGAAAGACCAGTTTGCCAAGCATCGTCCCTTTTTCCCTGACCAGCTTGGTCAGTTCGCGCGTGTCGATGCCGTAGACTGCAGGCACCTTGTTTTCTTTCAGCCAGTCGCTCAAACTTTTTGCGGCGTTCCAGTGGCTGTATTCAAAAGAAAAATCGGAAACAATAAGGCCGCTTGCCTGTATTCTTTCCGATTCATAAAAGGTTGAAATTCCTTGGTGTGATTCGTCTTTTGGGACCCCGTAGTTGCCTATCAGTGGATAAGTCAGTGTCAGGATTTGCCCGAGGTAGGAGGGGTCTGAAAGACTTTCGGTGTAGCCGGTCATTCCGGTGCTGAAAACAACTTCACCGGCAACCGGTGCTTCGTAACCAAATGATTTGCCCTGGAATACTGTTCCGTCTTCGAGAACAAGATGGAGTGATTTGTTATACATACTGTTTGGATGTGGATTTGATATCTGTGCAGCAATAACCTACTGTATCAAAAGTTTGGCAAATTTACAAATTCTCTTTCATTTTAATTCAAAAAAAAAGGTAATTTTGCATGTAAAAAGCAGCAGGCGACTAAACTCACGTTCTGCCGCCTGCTCATCGTTTAAATATAAAAAAGAAAAAAGTTATTTGTGCTTGTCCGTTTAGACTGACCGGATCAGTCGGCGGGCTCTTCAGTTTCTTCTTCCCGTAGCGATTCAGAAAGTTTTGAGATTGAGTTAAAATCTATATTTCCCGAAACCGTAATGATCGTCAGCTTGCTATCATCATCCAACGCTATAAGGATAAGATCCTGTGTTTTCTCATCGGTTTTTTTCATGAGAATATTTATTTTCGACCTTCTTTCATTCACCGATACCACCTCCTTGAAGTCTGTGAATTCACTGAATGCCATCTCCCTTGCTTTTTCAAAGTAGAGCTTTGAGTCTGTCTTGTTCTCTGTCGTAATGATGCGAATGCTATTCAGCTCGTGAAAAGTTGTTTTTAATTCTTCATCGCTGGTGTTCGAAGCCATTTTGTTGAGCATCGCTTTTCCTATGTTCACGTTACTTACCGGACGTTCCGCCTCTACACACTCCTTCAGAAATTTCGTAATGAAATCGCTGGCGAAGACTGAAGTTGCCAGAAGCAACGTAAACAGGACCAAAAATATTCTTTTCATACGATTAAACTAATATATTTTCGAATGTATTATCGTACGGAACTCGCATTTAATCATGTGCATGTGCGTAAATGATTTGCCTGCTCGTCTCATAGATTTTCGGATTTGGTACTCTTTTTAAAGTCCGGATCATGTGGCGGAATCTCTGCGCTTAACGAATCGATTTCCGACCAGTCGAGGTTTAAATTATCCAGCTGTTCCAACGATTTCAACGATGCTTCTTCGGTGGTTTGTAATGCCCTGGAAAGCTTGTCCAGAGCTGATGTGGCCTGTTGTATGGCTGCACCGGGGTCATTGTAGGTTTCAGCAAAGACCCGGTTGTTTTGCCGGGCAAAATAGTAGACCGATAACCCGATTCCAGCAATAAGAATAACCGAAGCGGCGATGCGAATGAAAGGCTCGAATATTTTTATGGTGACGTATTGTTTTTGCCGTTCGGCTTTACGGATCGATGCTTCGAGCATCTTTTCAAAATCGTTGTTCAACTTCATGACCTGGTGATTTTGTTTATAGGTAAAAAGAGGAACATACCGCTGCAGATCAACGGGGACGTCACCGAAGTTAAAAAATTCCTGTAGCTCCCTTTCCTCCGAAACAGATGTCTCGCAATTCCAGTATTTTTTCAGCAATGCATCTATTCTTTCGTTGCTCATTGTTGTTTGTCCGATAATAATTCTTTCAATTTGTTTCTTGCCCTGAAGAGGCTCACTTTTACCAAATCTTCGCTGATATCCAATGCTTCCGCAATTTCCTTATAGCTCATCCCCTCAATCTCACGAAGTTGAAACACCGTTTTCTGGTTTTCCGACAACTGGTCGATACACCTATATATTGATGTGTTCGTTTCGGTTTCCACCAGCTTGAAAAACGGCGTTACGTGATCGGTAAAAATCCCGCTTTCCAACTCAGGAGCGATGTTCTCTGTCTTTCGTGCCGACAGGGACATCATCCTGTCGAGCGCCAGGTTTTTTGTGGCGCGAAAGCAATAGGCTTCCATGTTTCCGATGTTGTCCCACTCGTCATTTTTCGACCAAAGTTTCAGAAACACGTCCTGCACAATGTCTTCGGCTTCGGTGGAATCTCTCACGATACTCCACGCAAGCCGGAAGAGTTTATCCTTTAGCGGTAAAATGATCCGATGGAATTTATCGTGACTCATTAGTGGGATGACGAATGGATGTTGAAAAAGTTACACGGAATTACGAAAATAGTTGTTTTTTTCGATTTTTTCTCGAAGCGGAGTCTTTTTTTTAAAAAAATCGGTCTCTATTTACGAAAATTGATCTTGTTTTCAAAAATATTGATTGTCTTGATTTTGTAAAAATAGTTGAAAAAACAGCGGTTATAATTTGCATATCATGTTGATTATTTGTAATTTTGTGCCGTTTTTAACCCCTGTGTAAAGAAATTAAATTTATCAGTAAAATAAAAGACAAAAAGAAAGTAGAAAAATGCCTACAATTCAACAATTAGTAAGAAAAGGCCGTACGGTTATTGAAGAGAAAAGTAAATCCCGCGCGCTTGATTCGTGTCCGCAAAGACGCGGTGTGTGCGTAAGGGTTTATACGACCACTCCAAAAAAACCAAACTCAGCAATGAGGAAAGTGGCCCGTGTACGTTTAACTAACACAAAGGAAGTGAACGCTTACATTCCGGGTGAAGGGCACAACTTGCAGGAGCACTCCATCGTATTGGTGCGCGGTGGTCGTGTAAAAGACCTTCCGGGTGTGCGCTATCACATTGTTCGTGGAACATTGGATACTGCCGGAGTAAACGGCCGGACCCAGCGTCGTTCTAAGTATGGAGCCAAGCGTCCTAAACCGGGAGCAGCCGCCAAACCGGGTGTAAAGAAGAAATAATCCCGCACAGTTATAAAAGTACGCTTTATTTTTTATAAGTTAAATTCATGTAAAATCGCTGTTGGAATTTTTGGGAAAAGCTACTATAGGTTGAGTAAACGATTCGGAGGAATTGTTGAAGACAGATAAAAAACGGCAACCAAACACAACACAAATCAGTTAAAACAATGAGAAAAACAAAACCTAAAAAAAGACAGGTTCTTCCCGATCCTGTATATGGTGATGTAAGGGTAACAAAGTTTGTTAACCACCTTATGTATGACGGAAAGAAGAGTATATCTTACGATATTTTCTATTCTGCATTAAACACAGTGAAGGCTAAATTGCCCAACGATGAAAAACCGGCTCTCGAGATTTGGAAAGCCGCACTGGACAATATAACACCGCAGGTTGAAGTAAAGTCACGCCGTGTTGGCGGAGCAACTTTTCAGGTGCCTACAGAAATTCGTCCCGAAAGAAAAGAATCCATTTCAATGAAAAACCTCATTCTTTATGCTCGCAAAAGAGGAGGCAAAACGATGGCAGACAAGCTGGCTGCCGAGATTGTTGACGCATATAACAATCAGGGTGGATCATACAAACGTAAAGAGGATATGCACAGAATGGCAGAAGCGAACAGGGCTTTTGCGCATTTCAGATTTTAAATAAACAGACCGATAGGTAAAAAAGATGGCAAAAGGTTCAAAAGAAGCATTGATTTTCACTCGCAACATCGGTATCATGGCGCACATTGATGCCGGCAAGACAACTACGTCGGAACGTATCTTATTTTATACGGGATTGACCCATAAAATAGGGGAAGTGCACGATGGAGCAGCCACGATGGACTGGATGGAGCAGGAGCAGGAAAGGGGTATAACCATCTCTTCCGCCGCCACCACGGCGAATTGGAAATACAATGACAAAACATACAAAATTAACCTGATTGACACCCCGGGGCACGTGGACTTCACCGTAGAGGTTGAACGTTCGTTACGTATTCTCGACGGAGCCGTGGCTGCATTCTGCGCCGTAGGCGGAGTTGAGCCGCAATCGGAAACAGTGTGGCGTCAGGCAGATAAATACAAGGTGCCGCGAATTGGTTACGTAAATAAAATGGACCGTTCGGGGGCTAATTTTTTTGAGGTGGTTCGTCAGGTAAAAGAGGTGCTCGGTGCAGCTCCCTGTCCCATCCAAATTCCCATAGGCGCAGAAGAGAATTTCAAGGGTGTAGTCGATCTGATTACAATGAAAGCGCTGTATTGGCACGACGAGACTATGGGCGCCGAGTATCACGTAGAGGAGATACCTGCAGATTTATTGGACGAAGCGAACGAGTGGGAAAGGAACGCTTTCCATGCAGATAAACCCGATGATTTGTGGCTCTTCATTCAAAAACAAGGGAGTACAGACGTTGCTGGATGCCGTTTGTTCCTACTTGCCCAGCCCGGTCGACACCGATGCTATTGAGGGCATTGATCCGAGAGATACGGATAAAACAGTCGTCCGCCGCCCCGATCCCAACGAGCCGATGTGTGCGTTGGCATTCAAGATCGCGACCGACCCCTACGTGGGACGCCTCTGCTTTTTCCGTGTTTATTCGGGAGAACTGGAAGCGGGTTCTTACGTTTACAATCCCCGCTCGGGTAAAAAGGAACGCATCTCACGTCTGTTTCAGATGCACTCCAATAAACAGAATCCGAAAGAATTTATCGGATGCGGAGACATTGGTGCCGGAGTTGGATTTAAAGATATTCGCACGGGGGATACGCTTTGTGATGAAAACAAACCCATCGTCCTGGAATCGATGGACTTCCCCGATCCGGTTATCGGTATTGCGGTTGAGCCCAAAACCCAGAAAGATTTGGATAAGCTTTCCGTCGGATTGGCTAAGCTGGCGGAAGAAGATCCGACGTTTACAGTTAAGACGGATGAAGAAACCGGTCAGACGGTTATCTCCGGAATGGGAGAACTTCACCTGGAGATCATTATCGACCGGTTGAAACGCGAGTTTAAGGTCGAAGCCAACCAGGGACGCCCCCAGGTTTCCTACAAAGAGGCTATTACCAAGCCGGTTGAATTGCGTGAGGTTTACAAGAAGCAGACCGGGGGCCGCGGTAAGTTTGCCGACATTATTGTAAGGGTGGAACCGGCAGATGCCGATTTCGAAGGGGAACTGCAGTTTGTCGACGAAGTTAAAGGGGGAAATATTCCCAAAGAATACATTCCGTCTATCCAGAAAGGGTTTCAACGCGCGATGAAGAACGGTGTTCTTGCCGGATATGCACTGGATAAGCTTAAAGTTACGGTGCTTGATGGTTCTTACCATCCGGTTGACTCCGATCAGTTGTCGTTCGAAATATGCGCCATTCAGGCATTTAGAAGTGCCAGCGAGAAAGCGGGTCCTGTTTTGAAAGAGCCGATCATGAAAGTGGAAGTGGTTACTCCCGAAGAAAGTATGGGGGATGTGATCTCTGACTTGAACAAACGTCGCGGACAAATTGAAGGGATGGAATCGAACCGGTCGGGAGCGCGCATTGTAAAGGCAAAAACCCCGCTTTCAGAAATGTTCGGATACGTAACTTCGTTGCGAACCATTACTTCCGGAAGAGCAACTTCCACGATGTCTTTCGATCATTTTGAGGAAGTTTCTCCCTCAATCGCAAGGCAAGTGTTGACGGAAGTAAAAGGTCGTGTTGATTTGATTAAATAAGTCGGAAGACGGAAGACAAATACTTAGGAATACAATAATTATTCAAAATAAATTATGAGCCAAAAAATCAGAATTAAACTGAAGTCTTACGATTACAGCCTGGTGGATAAATCGGCAGAGAAAATCGTAAAAACCGTAAAAGCTACGGGTGCAGTAGTCAGCGGACCTATTCCGTTGCCCACACACAAACGCATATTTACTGTGAACCGCTCTACATTCGTAAACAAAAAATCGCGCGAGCAATTCGAACTTTCGTCTTTCAAACGGCTGATCGACATCTACAGCTCAACTGCCAAAACCGTTGATGCACTGATGAAACTTGAGTTGCCGAGTGGGGTAGAGGTAGAAATTAAAGTGTAATAAATAAGACAAAAGAGCCAGGAGCCAGAACAAAAGAACCAAGATAAAATCTTGGCTTCTGGTTCTTGAATTTCAATAATTAATTAATTAAACAACAGAGAAATGCCAGGATTAATTGGAAAAAAAATCGGAAAAATGTTCCATGCACTGTTATCGAAGTAGGTCCTTGCGTGGTTACTCAGGTAAAGACCGTTGAAAATGACGGTTACGACGCTATTCAACTTGGGTTTGAAGACAAAAAAGACAAACACACACCCAGTGGAGAAAAAGGTCATTTTAAAAAAGCCGGAGTTACCCCGAAGAGACACTTGGCCGAGTTCAAAGGATTTGGGAACGACTACAAGTTGGGGTCCGAAATCACTGTTGATCTTTTCAGCGATGCCGTTTACGTAGATGTAATCGGAACATCAAAAGGTAAAGGTTTCCAGGGCGTTGTAAAACGTCACGGTTTTGGTGGAGTAGGTCAGTCCACTCATGGGCAGCACAACCGCCTGCGTTCACCGGGTTCTATTGGAGCCGCATCTTATCCCGCAAAAGTATTTAAGGGAACTCGCATGGCCGGACAAATGGGTAACGAACGGGTAACCGTTCAAAACCTCCAGGTGATTAAAGTCATACCCGAACACAATCTTTTATTGTTGAAAGGTTCGGTTCCGGGATGTAAAGGTTCAATCGTTACAATAGAAAAATAAAAATGGAATTAAGCATATACAATATCAATGGAGAGGTAACAGATAAAAAGGTGACACTCAATGATTCCATTTTCGGAATTGAACCTAACGATCATGTTATCTGGTTAGACGTAAAGCATTATTTGGCTAACCAGCGTCAGGGTACGCACAAATCGAAAGAGAGAAATGAAATTGCCGGAAGTACCCGCAAGCTGATTCGTCAGAAAGGGAGCGGTGGTGCACGCCGTGGCGACATCAAATCGCCGGTTATGGTTGGCGGAGGCAGGGTCTTTGGTCCTAAACCCAGGGATTACGGCTTCAAGCTCAATAAAAAGGAAAAAGCGTTGGCTCGCCGTTCGGCGCTTTCGCTAAAAGCCAGACACCCAGAACGAAGAACTTTGCGGAATTGACAAAAAAACTGCAACTGGCTGATAAAAAGCTACTTTTCGTTTTGCCAAGTCAAAATAAAAACGTATATTTGTCGGCCCGAAATTTACCGGGAGTTGAGATTATAACTGCTTCAGACATAAATACATACAAAATCATGAACTGTGGGAATTTAGTGCTCACGGAGTCGTCTGTTGCGGTAATTGATGATTTACTTAAAGCATAAGGAGACAATACAATGGGAGTAATTATAAAACCAATTTTCACGGAAAAGCAAACCGCGGTTACCGAGAAGTTCGAAAACCGATACGGTTTCATTGTTGTGCCCGGTGCTAACAAGGTAGAAATCAAAAATGCAATTGAATCACTTTACAATGTTCACGTAGAACAGGTGAATACAATGATACAATGTTCACGTAGAACAGGTGAATACAATGAAATACGATGGCAAGCTGAGAAGCCGCTACACAAAATCCGGTGTTGTTACCGGTAGCACGCCATCTTATAAAAAAGCAATTGTAACCTTGAAAAAAGGTGAGACAATCGATTTATTCAGCAATATCTAATTAAAAAATGGCAATACGTAAACTAAAGCCCACAACACCGGGGCAAAGACACAAGATTATCGGTTCTTTTGAAAATATCACTGCATCGGAACCGGAAAAATCTCTTGTAGTTGGTAAATCAAGTACGGGTGGACGCAACCATCGCGGTAAAATGACGATAGGTTACATTGGTGGCGGACACAAAAAACGTTTTCGTTTTATTGATTTCAAGAGAACAAAAGACGGAGTTCCTGCCGTTGTAAAAAGCATTGAATACGATCCCAACCGCTCCGCACGCATCGCGCTGCTTTATTATGCAGATGGAGAAAAAACGTATATCCTTGCTCCCAACGGACTAGAAGTTGGAACCACAGTGATGTCGGGACCGGAAGCCGCTCCCGAAGTTGGCAATACATTGCCTTTGGCAAACATACCCCTCGGTACGGTGATTCATAACGTTGAGTTGCGTCCGGGACAAGGTGCAAAAATGGTACGTTCGGCCGGAACATTCGCTCAGTTGGTTTCGCGTGAAGACAAATACGCGATTATCAAAATGCCTTCAGGTGAAGTTCGTAAAATTCTTGCTACATGTAAAGCTACTATAGGAAGTGTTGGTAATTCAGACCATGCGCTGCAACAATCAGGTAAAGCCGGCCGTTCAAGATGGCTCGGGCGTCGTCCACACACACGCGGGGTTGTTAAAAACCCGGTTGACCACCCCATGGGTGGTGGTGAAGGTCGCGCGTCAGGAGGTCACCCACGTTCGCCCAAAGGCATTTATTCAAAGGGCTTGAAAACAAGAGCTCCGAAAAAGCATTCTTCTAAATACATCGTGGAAAGAAGAAAGAAAAAGTAACCTGATTAACAAGTAAGAATTATGAGCAGATCATTAAAAAAAGGTCCGTATATCAACATAAAATTAGAGAAGAAAGTGAACGACATGAACGAGAGCGGTAAGAAAGCTGTCGTAAAAACATGGGCACGTGCTTCAATGATTTCCCCCGATTTCGTGGGCCACACTATTGCTGTACACAACGGAAATAAATTTATTCCGGTGTATATTACCGAAAA
>JALHIE010000070.1 GCA_022840285.1 Porphyromonadaceae bacterium | reverse complement strand
CAGCTCTATCTGCAAAAAATGTCCTTGCTCTCCAACGCGAAAGGTGTCCGTGCCCAGCAGCCCGATATAAAAGCGCAGACGGCAGCTTTACAGGAGCAAATCAAATCATTGGAGCGGGAAAAAGCACGGTTAGGGAGATTGGTTACCGCCAATGCCGCCAATCAGAAACAGCTGGACGACATTGACTCCCAATTGGAGGTTGTGAGGAGGCAGCTATCGGCGCTGACATCCACATTACAAAAAAGCAGTGATAATATTTCCGCACAAAGCTCCACGCTCGATATTCAGGTCGCACAACTGGAAGATCAACTGGACAAGACCCGTATCGTCAGCCCTATTTCGGGGACCGTACTCAACAGATATGCAGAGGCAGGTGAGCTGGCTACCATAGGTACTCCCCTATTCAAAATTGCCGATACCGGAATCCTATTCCTGAGGGCCTACGTGATAAATGATCAGCTGGCACAAATCAAACTGAACGGTGAGGTGACGGTACGGGTTGACGACGGGCACGGCGGAATGAAGTCATACAAGGGCCGGATCAACTGGATATCCGATAAATCGGAGTTTACTCCCAAGACCATTCAGACCAAGAATGAACGGGCTAACTTAGTGTATGCGCTGAAAATTGCCGTCCCGAACGATGGTTTCCTGAAGATCGGCATGTATGGAGAGGTTAAGCTTTAATTTGCAACAAAAATGATTGAAGTAAAGGATTTACATAAAAGTTACGGCAGGCAGGGTAAGGTGAATGCCCTGAACAGCATCTCTTTCACAGTAGATCTCTTCCGGATCCTGGCATCACTGATCCTGCCCGATAGCGGTTCGGCAATAATGAATGGGCACGACGTGGTGAAGGATTACCGGAAGATACGACAGATTATCGGTTACATGCCGGGCCGGTTCTCACTCTATCAGGATCTGAGCGTGGAGGAGAACCTAGTATTTTTCGCCACGCTCTTCAATACAACCGTAGAAGAGAACTACCACCTGATCAAAGATATTTACCAACAAATCGAGCCCTTTAAAAAACGGCGTGCCGGAGCGCTCTCGGGCGGAATGAAACAGAAGCTGGCCCTTAGCTGCGCACTGATCCATAAACCGGAGATCCTGATCCTGGACGAGCCTACCACAGGGGTAGACCCGGTCTCAAGAAAGGAGTTCTGGGATATGCTGGGACGGCTGAAGGAGCAGGGGATCACCATTCTGGTGTCGACAGCATATATGGATGAAGCGAGCCGTTGCGACAGGATAGCGCTGATCCGTGAAGGGGAATTTATTGCAAACGACACCCCACAAGGAATCATTGATGATTATCCGGAGATACTCTGGGCAGTGGAAGGAACCGGCATGTCGGCACTGCTCGGTGAGCTGCGCGCTCACGATAAGGTAAAGAGCAGTTTCGCGTTTGGCGACAAGATTCACATCACCGTAGAAAAAAGCCTGCAGACGGAAGAGTTGAAGCGATACCTGGCGAACAAAAAATTCAACGACGTACGTATCGCTCCCATAGCACCCACTGTGGAGGATTGTTTTATGGCATTGACAAGTTAGGACATGAGCAAAAAAGTTATCGAGGTATTCAACCTGACAAAAAAGTTTGGCAATTTCACGGCCGTGGACCGCATCTCTTTTGATGTGAAGGAAGGTGAGATTTTTGGTTTTCTGGGTGCCAACGGCGCGGGTAAAACCACTGCCATGCAAATGCTTTGCGGTATCAGCATGCCGACGGCAGGAGAAGGAAGCGTAGCTGGTTATGATATCATTAAAGAAAATGAACGGATTAAACGGAATATAGGATACATGAGCCAGAAATTCTCCCTGTACGAAGACCTGAAAGTTTGGGAGAATATCCGCCTGTTCGGGGGTATCTACGGGTTATCTGATAAAACAATTGCGGAAAAGACGAACGAGTTGTTGAAGCAATTGGATTTTGAACAGGAGCGCAACACCCTGGTGAAATACCTCCCGTTGGGATGGAAACAAAAACTAGCTTTTTCCGTGGCCATCTTTCATGAGCCCAGGATTGTTTTTCTGGATGAACCTACGGGCGGAGTTGACCCGGCCATGCGCCGGCAGTTCTGGGAAATGATCTACGATGCGGCCGACCGGGGGATCACCGTTTTTGTAACCACGCACTACATGGACGAAGCAGAGTACTGCAACAGGGTATCGATCATGGTGGATGGCCGTATCGACGCCTTGGACACACCGGCCGAGTTACGCCGCAGGTTCAGCGCCGACTCCATGGATGAGGTATTTCGACAATTGGCACGTAAAGCAAAGAGGGGGGACTAATGAAACAATTTATAGCATTTGTAAAAAAAGAGTTCCGGCATATCATCCGGGACAATAGGACCTTGCTGATAATCCTGGGGATGCCTGTAGTGGAAGTTCTGTTGTTCGGCTTTGCCGTAAACATGGAGGTACAGAACATTCGTGTGGCCGTCTACGACCCCACTCCCGATGCTTTCACCACGGGCATCGCGGAACGGATACGGCAGAACTCCTACTTCAATTATCGGGGAAGCGTTCAAACCATGGATGAAATGGAAGAGTCGATGCGGAAAGGTGAGCTCGATCTGGCAGTGGTCTTTCAGCAAAACTTCCAGAAGGAGTTGGTGCACTCGGGAGAAGCTGACGTACAACTGCTTTCCAACAGTTCCGACCCAAACCGGGGCTCCATCGCGGCAACCTATGCCACGGCTATCATAGCGGGATTTCAACGGGAACAAACCGACTTGATACAGATACCGTTTCAGATCCAGACTGAGAACCGGATGATCTACAATCCGCTGATGAAATCATCCTATATGTTTGTACCGGGTATCATGGGGTTGGTACTGATGATCATTTGCACCATCATGACCGGGAACCATGATCTTCGCAAAGACCATTCCCTATATGGTGATCTCTTTTATCGACTTTGTCATTATTCTGCTTCTGAGCTATTTTGTGCTGGACGTGCCTGTCAACGGCAGCCTCCTGTTGCTGTTTTTCGTTGCTATCCTCTACATAACCCTAACTTTGTCATATGGATTGACCGTTTCCACACTGGTAGACAAACAGGTCAATGCGGTCATCTTCTCGGCTATCACCGCCATGATTCCCGTGCTTATGCTATCAGGGATGATCTTCCCGGTAGATAACATGCCCGGGGCATTGCAGGCACTGTCGGCCATAGTACCAGCACGTTGGTTTATTGAAGCCGTGAGAAAAGTGATGATCCAGGGACTGGGAATGACCATAGCCTGGAAAGAAATGCTCGTATTAGCGGGAATGACACTGTTCCTGCTGGGAGTTACCATTATGAAGACTAAAAAGAGGCTGGAGTAAAAAATAGAATCCGAATGAAGACATTAAAATTCCTCATAGAAAAAGAATTTAAACAGATGTTCAGGAATCCATTGATTCCAAGGCTTATCGTGTTGTTTCCCACCATGGTGTTGCTGGTTTTCCCGTGGGCAGTAAGTTTTGAGATAAAAAACATCCGCGTGGATGTGGTTGATCACAGCAAAAGCGTCTATTCCAAAAGACTAACCGACAAAATAGCTGCTTCACAGTACTTTATTTTGCACGACACCCCACCCGATTACAATGCGGCGATGCTGAATATGGAAAACGACGAAACCGATATGATCCTGGAGATACCCGCTTCGTTTGATGTGGATCTGGTGAAAAGAAGAGAGTCGGGCGTAGGGGTTGCTGTGAACTCGGTAAACGGGACTCAAGGGCTGTTGGGCAGCAATTATGTCATGCAAATCGTGAACGATTTTTCGTCGGAGCTGCGCGGGGAATTGACGCAGACACTGCCGCCCCAAACACGGGTGTCCTTCATGCGCCTGAAGAAGATGAATATTGTCCCGCAGTACAAGTACAACCCCGCACTGGATTACAAAAAATTTATGATCCCGGGCTTCATGGTGCTGTTGCTTACGATTCTGTGTGGCATTCTGCCGGCACTCAATATTGTAATGGAAAAAGAGAACGGCACCATTAACCAGATCAACGTGACACCGATAAGCAAGATGAATTTTATCCTTGCCAAACTGATACCTTACTGGGCCGTCGGCCTCGTTGTGATGATTATCTCCATTACCCTGTCGTTTCTGATCTACGGCCTATGGCCCGGCGGAGGAGTGGTTGCAGTGCTTATTTCGGCCATTGTCTTTATCCTCTCCGTGTCGGGCCTGGGAATCATTATTTCCAACTATTCGGAGACCATGCAACAGGCCAGTTTCCTGGTGATGTTCTTTATCCTGATCCTGGTCCTGCTGGGAGGCATGTTCACCCCGGTCTCAAGCATGCCCGCATGGGCTCAGGCAATCGCGGCCATCAACCCTTTCTGTCTCCGGGAACCTGCTGGCATTGGGAGCAATAGCCGTAGTATTGAATGGATGGGCAGTATTCAGTTATAAAAAGAGAGGATAACGTGGGTGTATAGATCGATACTGACATATTGCGTGTTGTTGGCCCTACCACTTTACGGGCAGGGCAGGACAGACAGCGTTGCCGAGAAAAACAAGGGCAAGTCTGTCTCTATCAACGTAGGTTTGAACATGGTGATGAGAGGGTTCAACCGGATCATCCTAAAGGATGAATACGCCCAGATCAATTTAAGGTCGATGCGGACCAATTTAAAGACATGGCCTGTATGGGATACAAACAGGTTTTCCACAAACTTTATCGGACATCCCTACCACGGGTCAATGTATTTCAGCAGTGCAAGGACGAACGGGTTGGGGTTTTATCAATCTTCCTCTGTCAGTATGGCCGGCAGCCTGATGTGGGAATACCTGATGGAGACAAAACCGCCCTCTCAAAACGACCTGTGGGCTACAACGATCGGCGGAACGGCCCTGGGAGAGACCCTGTTCCGGTTCTCCGATCTGGTATTGGATAATCGGACAACGGGGCTGGAGCGTGTGGGCAGGGAGCTTCTTGCCGGCATCCTGGCCCCTACCCGGCTCATCACCCGGCTGACCACGGGTGAGGCGTGGAGAACAGGCCAATCCAGAGGAAACTTTCTCCACGCTCCTTCTTACTGGCTGGAACTGTATTTCGGAGAAACAGCGACAGGTACTACCGGCAGTAACCCGAGCATGTGGAGATCTGCTCTGGGGATTGAGCTGCTCTACGGCGAGCTGTTTGAAACTGTTGCCGGAAAGCCGTATGACTGGTTCCGGCTGACGGGAGAAATCCGTGCAGGCAACAACTACCTCCACCTGACGCAGGCCAATACCCTCGGGCTCATGCTCAACAAGGAACTGCTTCACAACAACGAGACACGGGTAACTGTAGGTTTGTTCCAGCATTTCAACTACTACGACCTAAACGGGAGAACAAACAATAATACGGCACCGGTTTATATCTCCGAAGCAGCGGCAATTGGCCCGGGAATAATCGTTCAGAAGAAAAAGGACAAAAGCACAGTACAATTCGCGGTTCATTTAAGCGGGATTATCCTGGGAGCAAGCACCTCAGATCATTTTAAGCTCGAAGACAGGGATTATAATTTCGGGAGCGGCTTTAGCCTGAAATTGAGCAGTTCCTTACAGTTTAAACAGAGGCTGACGATCTCTTTATTCTCTGAGGATTATTTTCTTTTCTCGTGGAAAGGTGTGGATGACTACGAAGTACTGAAACAGTTGACAATAAATGAAATTGATTTCCTCAACGTACAAGGCGATAAAAGCAGCACCATGCTGAATTTACTGGGATTAACCATGAAATACAGCCTGAACAAAAGGGTTCATGTAGTGCTTAGGGCCCGGAGTTTCAACAGGAACACCTTGTATACGTATTTTTCCAGTGTGAAGCACAGCTTAAATGAACTTTTTTTTGGAATAAGCGTAAATGTTTGATCAATTTAAATCATGATGGTAACGAAAAATTTGTTATCCGCCACGCTGGCATTGTTTTTATTTATTCCTGAAATAAATGCTCAGTTAGAAGCAAGCCGTACCGATTCAACAACATGGCCGATTAAGAGCCTTACGCAAGACAGGCAGGATCTGGCCATGACAGAAGATGAAATCATCAGCTATATGGACGAATTGCCTCCCTTTTCCATCTATAAGGACAATTATTTTATCACCGGCATCCCTTTAAACCGAAGTATCGACAGGGAGAGTGCCGACGCCAAATTTCAACTTAGCGTCAGGCACAGGCTTACTTCAAGCAGGTTGCCCTTCAACTCTTTTCTCTACCTTACTTACACACAAAAATCATTTTGGGATATCTACCGGGAGTCTGCCCCATTCAAAGACAGTAATTACAACCCGGGGATCGGACTGGGAAGGTACATCATCGTTGACAACCGTCTTACGGGAGCAATATTTCTGCAGTTGGAACATGAGTCCAACGGCCGTGACAGTCTTGAGTCGAGAAGCATCAACTGGATAGGCCTCTCCGGGAAATATTTTTTCACCTCCAACCTCGCGGCCAGTTTCAAAATAACAGTCCCTTTCATGACGGGAGAAGACAACAGCGATTTATACGATCACAGGGGAACAGGATACTTCACTGCAGACTACAAAACCTCGGACAACCAATGGTGGCTCTCGGGCACCTATAGCCTCCGGAAGAGCGTAAAAGCCATAAACCTGAAATTCACCGCCGGCTACAAAATCTCAGAGAAGTTCAATCAATATATTTTCGGTGAACTATACAGCGGAACCGGTGATAGCCTGCTCGAATACAAACGGAAAGATGTGCAACTGCGCGTAGGGATTTGTATCAAGCCCGATTTTTACAATGTGTTTTAATGAGAGTATCCCGTGGAAATCATTTGATCTGATCGAACCCTTTTCCGTATACCCCGACCACGTTACTTTGCGATATAAATGCATCTTTGTCGATCCGTTTTACCAACCGGAAGATGGAGGTGGATTCTGTTTTGCGGGCCAGCACGATGAGCACCTTTTGCGGTTGCTTGGAGAACCACCCTGTCCCATCAATAACCGTGCAGCCCCGATGGAGCTCAGCGTTGATATGTGAGGCAATCTCCTCGAATTTTGAAGAGAAGATCAGGAACTGCACCGATTGACGTGTTCCGCTGATCACCATGTCCACCACGTAGTAGAGGACGGCAATGATGATAAGCCCGTAGATGATTTTCTCGAGGCTCTGAAACAGGAACCAGGAGCTGAGGATAATCACCACGTCCACATACATCAATCCGCGTCCCATGCTGATATAGCGGTATTTGGTGATGATGGCGCCCACGATATCCGTACCGCCCGTTGTGCTGTTCATCGAATAGACCAGTCCAAGCCCTGCGCCGCAGCAGATTGCGCCGATGATGCTCGCCATAAGTGGATCGGCGCTGGGGAGCAGCGAATGCGTCAGGTATTTCTCTGCGATCCCGATAATGAAAGTAAGCCCGAATGCGCCGAAAAGTGTTTTAACCACAAAACCACGTCCCAATATAAACCACGCGATGATCAACAAGATGCAATTGATAACCAGGATGGAAAACCACACGGGGATGCCGGTCGAGTAGTTGATGAGCAGTGAGACGCCGGCCAGTCCGCCGGTAACGATCTTGTTGGGGATCAGGAAACCGGCCAGTCCGATGGCATAGAGCACCAGCCCGATCACGACCAGCAGGTAATCGCGCCATTCGAATGCCTTAAGGTATTTTTTTGCAGGAAGGTTCATTGATGTTGATTGTCAGACAACAATATTCACAATTTTCCGGGGGACGATAATCACTTTTTTCGGCGATTTTCCGTCCAGCCATTTCTGCGAATGGGGGTGCTCCAGTACCGTCCTTTCAATTTCAGCGTTGGATGCATCGGCCGGAAATTCGAGCACGTAGCGCGACTTCCCGTTGAACGAAATGGCGTAAGAAAAGACATCTTCCTTCAAATACGCTTCGTTTACTTCGGGGAATGTGGCGTCGCAAATGGTCTGTTCATTTCCCAGCTTGTGCCACAGCTCTTCGGCAATGTGTGGTGCAAAGGGAGCCAGGCAAATCAATAAATCGCTGAGGACTGCTCTTTTATTGCATTTCAGCTGGGACAGCTCGTTGACACAGATCATGAACGCCGACACGGAGGTGTTGAACGAGAAATTTTCGATATCGAACGACACCTTCTTGATCAGTTTGTGTAGCGACTTCAACTCCTCTTTTGTCGGATCGTCGTCCGAAACCGTGAACGCCCCGTTGGAGTGGAATAAGTTCCAAAGCCTGCGCAGGAAGCGGTGTACACCATCGATACCGTTGGTATCCCACGGCTTGGATAGCTCCAGGGGTCCCAGGAACATCTCGTACAACCGGAGCGTGTCGGCGCCGTAATTTTCCACAATCACATCGGGGTTCACCACGTTGAACATCGATTTCGACATTTTTTCGACTGCCCATCCGCAAACATACTTTCCCTCTTCCAAAATAAACTCGGCGTCCTTATACTCGGGATTCCAGTTGCGAAACGCCTCCAGATCCAAAACATCGTTATGGACCATGTTCACATCCACGTGTATGGGCGTGACATCGTACTGATCCTTCAGGTTCAGCGAGACAAACGTGTTGGTCGCTTTTACCCGGTACACAAAGTTGCTTCGTCCCTGGATCATCCCCTGATTAACGAGCTTTCTGAACGGCTCCTGCTCGCAGGAAACACCCAGATCGAACAGGAACTTGTTCCAGAACCGGCTGTAGATCAAGTGTCCCGTCGCATGTTCCGTCCCGCCGATATAGAGGTCTACGCTGCGCCAATAGCTGTTGGCCTCTTTCGACACCAACGCCTGATCGTTTCGCGGATCCATGTACCGCAGGTAATAGGCCGACGAGCCTGCAAAACCGGGCATCGTGCTCAGTTCCAGCGGATACCCCTCCTTTGTCTGCCAGTTCCTGGCACGGCCAAGGGGAGGTTCTCCCGTTTCTGTAGGCAGGTATTTATCCACTTCGGGCAGCTCGAGCGGGAGTTCACCCTCGTCCAGCGTGTAAGGCATTCCCTCCTTGTAATATACGGGGAACGGCTCACCCCAATACCGTTGACGCGAAAAGATGGCGTCCCTCAACCGGAAGTTCACTTTCCGGTATCCGAGGTTGCGTTTCTCCACCTCTTCGATGGCTTTAACAATGGCCTCCTTTACCGGAAGGCCGTTTAAAAAACCGGAATTCATCAGGATGCCTTCCTTGGCGTCGAAACTCTCTTCCGATATATCGCAGCCCTCGATCAAGGGAATTATGGGTAAGTCGAAATGCTTGGCAAAAGCGTAGTCGCGGCTGTCGTGAGCGGGAACAGCCATGATCGCACCGGTTCCGTAGCCGGCCAGCACGTAATCCGAAATCCAGATCGGCAACGGTTCTCCGCTAAACGGATGTGATGCGTAGGATCCGGAAAAAACGCCGCTGACCGATTTGTCGGCAATGCGTTCCCGTTCCGTCCGCTTTTTCGTTTTAAGGATGTATTCATCCACTGCCTGTCGCCGATCGGGGGTGGTGAGCTGTTCAACCAGTTCACTTTCCGGAGCAAGCACCATGAAGGTGGCGCCGAATATGGTGTCGGCCCGGGTGGTAAAAATATCGAAAGAGATGCCACCGGTCGTTTCAAACTTCATTACTGCTCCGACTGAACGTCCGATCCAGTTCCGCTGCGTTTCTTTCAACGATTCCGTCCAGTCCACCTCGTCGAGCCCGTCCAGCAATCGTTGTGCATAGGCGGATACGCGCAGGCACCACTGACGCATCTTCTTCTGCTCAACGGGATATCCTCCGCGGATGGAGAGTCCTTCGCTCACCTCGTCGTTCGCCAGCACCGTTCCCAACTGCGGGCACCAGTTCACCAGGGTATCGCCAAGGTAGGCAATCCGGTAATTCATCAGGACCTCCTGTTGCTCTTTTTCGGTTTTTGCGTTCCACTCATCGGCGGTGAAGCTCATCGGCTCGGTACAGGCCAGATCCAGTCCGGCAGTGCCTTGTTGGGAGAAGACCTCTATCAGCTCTTCTACCGGGCGCGCTTGCTGCGCCTGATTGCAGTAATAGGAACGAAACATCCTTATAAACGCCCATTGCGTCCATTTATAGTATTCCGGGTCGCAGGTCTGTACCTCGCGGCTCCAGTCGTAAGAAAATCCGATTTTGTCCAACTGCTCGCGGTAGCGGGCGATATTGTTTTTGGTAGTGATGGCCGGATGCTGGCCGGTTTGGATCGCATATTGTTCCGCGGGAAGACCGTACGCGTCGTAGCCCATCGGGTGAAGCACGTTGAATCCCTTCAGCCGTTTGTATCTCGAAAAAATATCGGAAGCGATGTATCCCAGGGGGTGTCCGACGTGCAAACCGGCCCCCGAGGGATAGGGGAACATATCCAGCACGTAAAACTTGGGTTTGGTTGTATCCTCCGTTACCCGGTATACCTCACGGTCGGCCCAATACTGCTGCCACCGTTTTTCTATCTCTCCGAAATTGTATTCCATTTTTTCACTTTTAAAAAACGGTGCAAAGATAATGATTTTTCCGCCTAAAAGCTATTCCTTGTACATTCTTTCAATCTCGCCGGCATAATGCTGAAGAACCACCTTCCTCCTCAGCTTTAAGGTATTGGTCAGTTCGCCCGACTCCATCGTAAAGGGATACGGCAGCAGCGTTATTTTCTTGATTTTCTCGTAGGAGGTGAACTGGGCCTGGAGCAGTTCGATCCGGCCAAACACATAATCGTGAACCGCTTTGTTCTCCACCAACTCTTCGTTTGATCCGCAGGGGATCTGATGTTCGTGGGCGTATTGTTTTAAATGATCGAAATTCGGAACAATCAACGCGCTAACAAATTTTCGTTCGTCACCGATCACGGCAATCTGATCGATAAACTTATCTTCGGTCATCCGCGTCTCAATCATCTGTGGGGCGATATACTTCCCGTTTGATGTTTTGTAGAGGTCTTTTATCCGTTCAGTCAGGATTATTTCGTTGTTTGCGGTCAACCTCCCCGCGTCACCGGTCCTCAAAAATCCCTCTTCCGTAAATACTGCGGCCGTCTCAACGGGTTTCTTGTAGTATCCTTTCATCACGGTCTTGCCTTTCACCAGAATCTCATCGTTGGCTCCGATCTTCACCTCCACTTCGGGCATAACCTTCCCGACGGTGCCAATCGTGAACCCTTTTTCCGGGAAGCAGCTGACTGTCGCGGTGGTCTCTGAGAGCCCGTATCCGTATATCAGGTGCACATCGATCGACTGCATGAACTCGTTGATCTTATCCGACAGTGGGGCTCCTGCCACAGGGAAAAAATTCCCGCGGTCGATACCCACCACTTTCTTGATCAGGTAAAAGATGGTGAGTTTATAGAGAAAAAATTTGAGGGTAACACAAAACGGCGCCCTTTTCCCCTGATTTTTGTATACGAGATTGTGCTTTCTACCCGTCCTGACACTGTCTTCAAACAACCATTTCAAGACACCGCTCGAGGTCTCCATTTTTTGTTGAATGCCATCGTACACTTTCTCCCAAAAGCGGGGAACGTTGCTCATCAGGGTGGGACGTATCTGCCTAAGGGTTTGCTGAATTCGGGTAGGATCCCTGTTTACGGCAACAAGTATTCCCTTGTGGAGGCAATAATAGGTCCACGCTTTTTCAAAGATATGCGTCAACGGCAGAAAACACATCGAGACATCTTTCTCCGAGCACTGGGTTAGCCGCGCATCGTGGATCTTGAACGCCTCGATATAATTATCATGGGTGAGCATAACTCCCTTGGGCTCACCGGTTGTTCCCGACGTATAAATGATGGTTGCCAGATCGGAACCTTTAAGTTGACGCAACCGGGCATTAACAAGCGCCAACGATTCGGAATTATCTCCGGTAGTGATAAAATCATCAAAATAGATGGAAGTTTTATCTTCGGGTTTCAGCACCACATTCCTGTCAAAGACAATGATCTTTTTCAGGATCGGACTTTCCTGCTGTACTTTATATGCGTTGTTGTATTGGAACTGTTCACCTACAAAAATCACTTTTAGCTGAGCATCGTTTACGATGTATTCTACCTGCGATGGCGATGAGGTGGCATACATGGGCGCCATAACCGCGCGGTTGGCGTAGGCGGCAAAGTCGGTAATAAGGTATTTTGCCATATTCTGGGAATAAATCCCCACATTATCTTCGGGTTGGATCTGCAACTCTGCCATTGCCTGAGCGGTTTTCATTATTTTTTCCGAAAACTCTTCCCACGACATTTGTGTCCATCGCCCATCTGATAATAAAAACTTCAACGAGGTTCTGTTTTTGTATTTCTGCGCCTGATGGTGAACCAGCTCCCCCAAATGATAATAAGCCATAATTTCTGATTTTAGTTCTTCAAAGGTAATTCAAATTGAAGGAAATCGAGTAAAAAGCGATCTCTTTTTTGCCCGAGAAGGCCCTGGTTAAGCTGTTTTTTCCAAATTATTTACTTAACAATCTATAAACAGGATTGTTAATTAACTACACTTAACGTGATTTTAAGTACTCGAATAAAACAATAATGTTATTTTTGTCCCGGATTTATGATAAGATTTGTTCAAATATGGCTGCTCCTGACCGTGCCCCTTGCCTTCCAGGCCAAGGCGCAGGATTTCTTTGCCGACAACGCTTCTCCGGCAAAACAAAGGACGACCCTCTACCTGTTGCCCAATGTGTATCCGGCAGTGGTGATCGACGGTGACACGATCGCCTGCATGAGTTTGCACGATTTCATCAAGTACTCTCCGCTGCGTTTTGGCAGCAACAGGGAGCAAGTACAATATTCAAAGTTGATCCGCGACGTAAAGAAAACCCTGCCTTACGCCAAGGAGATTGCCGTGATCATTACCGAAACGTACGAGTATATGGAAACCCTGCCCGATGACAAGGCACGGCAGAGTCACCTGAACCGGATGGAAAAGTACCTGATGGAAGCCTATACCCCCAAGATGAAAAAACTGACCCGCTCGCAGGGACAGCTCCTGATGAAGCTGGTCGACCGGGAGACCAACTCATCGTCGTACCACATTATTGATGCCTATATGGGAAGCGCCAAGGCTTTCTTTTACAATGCCTTTGCAAGCATGTTCGGTAACAGCCTCAAGAGGCGGTACAACCCTTACGCCGAAGACCGGTTAACAGAGCGTGTCTGCGTGCTTGTGGAACAGGGCGCGTTCTAACTTTAACACCTACAATTTCATTTTTATTCATTAAATGGTTAATTTTGCAGCCAATTATTGAATATACAGATGCAAAAAATCTTTCTGAAAGAATTTAAACCCATCCTTTTCTTATCGTTAAAAAACTACAACAGGGAGAAATTTATTTCCGATTTAATGGCAGGCCTTATCGTAGGAATCGTGGCATTGCCGCTGGCCATTGCTTTTGGAATCTCCTCCGGTGTCACACCGGAAAAAGGTATCGTAACGGCAATCATTGCCGGATTTATTATTTCGTTCCTCGGCGGAAGCCATGTACAGATCGGTGGCCCGACAGGGGCGTTCATCGTTATTGTTTACGGGATAGTGGAACAGTTTGGGGTGACCGGACTGGCGATTGCCACTGTCCTTGCGGGGGTCATGCTTGTTTTGATGGGTGTGCTCAAGCTCGGGACAGTCATCAAGTTCATTCCCTACCCCATTGTTGTCGGGTTCACAAGCGGGATCGCCCTTACCATTTTCTCCACGCAGATAAAAGATCTGTTTGGATTGAGCATCGCCAAGGTCCCCTCCGATTTCTTTGCCAAATGGGGGGTTTATTTTCAACACCTGGAAACCATCAATTGGTGGGCGACAGGCATTGGCTTGTTGAGCGTGTCCATCATTTTCCTCACGCCTAAAATCTCGAGGAAGATTCCCGGATCACTGATTGCGATTGTTTTGATGACCGTTATCGTGCTCGTGATGAAGAACTATTTTGGGATCACCGGAATTGAAACCATCGGCGACCGGTTCCAGATAAACAGCCAACTCCCCCAGGCAAATCCTATCGGGTTCAATCTCGAAAGCATCCGCCTGCTGTTCCCCTCCGCATTTACCATTGCCATGCTGGGCGCCATCGAATCCCTGTTGTCCGCAACCGTTGCCGATGGTGTGATCGGCAAACGGCACAACTCGAACATGGAGCTGATCGCACAGGGAGTGGCCAACATCGTAACCCCGTTCTTTGGAGGTATCCCGGCAACCGGTGCCATTGCCCGGACCATGACCAACATCAACAACGGCGGGCGTTCGCCGGTAGCAGGAATCATTCATGCCGCAGTCCTGTTGCTGATCCTGTTGTTTTTAGGCGACCTCACCAAACATATCCCGATGGCCTGCCTTGCCGGGGTGCTTGTTGTGGTGGCATACAACATGAGCGAATGGCGCACGTTCCGCTCACTGGTCAAACAGTCGGGAGGGACGCTGGCCGTCTTACTGACAACATTCTTATTGACGGTAGTGTTCGACCTTACCATTGCCATCGAAGTAGGACTATTGCTTGCCATCTTCCTGTTCCTGAAGCGGATGAACGCAAGCACGCAAGTGTCGGTAACGACGGGAAAAATTGATATCTCAAAAGAGATTGAGTCCCATTCCGGGAACCTGCAGGACGAAGTATTGCACCTGCCCAGAGGTGTGGAGGTGTATGAGATTGACGGGCCGTTCTTCTTTGGCGTAGCCAATAAGTTTGACGATGTTATGCGCGAAATTGGAGAAAGGGCACGGATCCGGATCATCCGGATGCGCAAGGTGCCGTTTATCGACGCTACGGGGCTGAACAACCTCCAGAACCTCTGCAGAAATTCCCGGAAAGAAAAAATCCAGGTCATTCTCTCGGGAGTGAACGACACAGTCAGGGCAAAGATCGAAAATTCCAAAATACCCGGCATTATCGGGGAAGAGAACATCTGTTCAAACATCCACCTGGCGGTGGACAGGGCGATCGTGCTGAGCGAGAAGAAGGAAGAAGAGAGACCCAGGAAACATAAACCCTTTTAACGGATGGAAAGCCAACCCTATCCATTGACCCGTTTCCTCCCCACCACCAAAAAAGAGATGGATCTTCTCGGGTGGGACCAGGCGGATGTGATCCTCTTTTCGGGAGACGCCTACATCGATCATCCCTCGTTTGGGACGGCGGTAATCGGACGACTGCTGGAAAGGCTGGGGTTGTGCGTTGCCATTGTCCCCCAGCCGAACTGGAGGGATGATTTGCGCGATTTCAAAAAGCTGGGGACTCCCCGGATGTTTTTTGCCGTAACCGCCGGCGTTATGGATTCGATGATCAACCGCTACACCGCCAATAAACGGTTACGCTCCCAGGATGCATACACTCCCGACGGAAGGGCAGACATGCGGCCCGACCGGGCGGTAACGGTCTATTCCCACATCCTGAAAGAGCTCTATCCCGACGTCCCGCTGATTATCGGCGGCGTGGAGGCTTCGCTCCGCCGGGTCTCGCATTACGATTACTGGATACAAGACGATACTGGCCGACACCAACGCCGACTTGCTGGTTTACGGAATGGGCGAACTGCCGATCACCCGGGTAGTGCGGGAGATGCAAAACGGAAAAGCGATTTCTGAAATGCGCCATGTGCCCCAGACCGCTTTCCTTACCGGAAAAGAGAATATTCCGGAAAATACATTTAACGGGGAGATCCGGCTGTTCTCCCACGAGGAATGCCTGGAGGACAAGCTGAAACAGGCAAAGAATTTCCGCGTGGTGGAAGAGCAGTCCAACGCGTTGCACGCATCGCGTATCTTGCAGGATGTGGACGACAAGACGCTGGTTGTGAACCCCCCTTTTCCCCCGATGACGGAAGAGGAAATTGATGCATCTTTCGATTTACCATACACCCGTCTGCCCCATCCCAAGTACAAAAACAAGCAGATCGCCGCCTACGAGATGATCAAGTTTTCAGTGAACCTGCACCGGGGTTGTTTTGGGGGATGTGCTTTCTGCACCATTTCGGCACACCAGGGAAAGTTTATTGCATCGCGATCGAAGGAATCGATCCTCCGGGAAGTGGAGGAGATTACCGAAATGCCCGGATTCAAGGGATACATCAGCGACCTGGGCGGACCGTCGGCAAACATGTACAAGATGCGGGGAAACGACCTGTCGGTCTGCGAGAAGTGCAGACGCCCGTCGTGCATCCACCCCGGCATTTGCCCGAACCTCAACACCAATCACGCTCCGCTGCTCGACATCTACCGCTCCGTGGATAGCCTCCCAAAAATAAAAAAATCGTTTGTCGGAAGCGGCGTCCGTTACGACATGTTGATGCATTGCGGGAAAGACGAAAACGCCAACAAGGCGGCTCAAAGTCGCCCCCGAACACACGTCAGACCGTACACTCCGTGTGATGCGCAAGCCTGCGTTTAACCTGTTTTATCAATTCAAAAAAAAATTCGATGCCGAAAACAAGAAGAACAACCTGAATCAGCAACTGATCCCCTACTTCATCTCCTCACACCCGGGCTGCACCGAGGAAGATATGGCGGAACTGGCCGCTATCACCAAGAACCTGAATTTCAAACTGGAACAAATCCAGGACTTCACACCCTCTCCCATGACGCTGGCTACAGAGATTTACTACACGGGCTACCACCCCTATTCGCTCGAAAAGATTTACACCGCAACCTCTCCCTCACAAAAGGAAAGTCAGCGCCAATTCTTCTTCTGGTACGACAAGAACAACCGGAAGAGGTTAACCGCTGAATTGAAAAGACTTCGTCGCGCCGATCTCATCGAGAAACTCTACCCGGGAGTTAAATAAAGTTAATTGCGTAAATTTCTGCAATTTTCATGCAGCGTTTTTTTCTTTTTTGCATCTATGTATATAGAAGTAAGGAATTATATGAAAGATACCGCGTGGGGATTTGTTTTTTTTATCGTTTTACTTACAGTTGCATCGTGCAACAAGAAAGACGAACATTCGCTGGGCGAATTTCATATTGACATTGCTACGGTCATTCCCATGGGAGAGAGCGGATATATGCTAGTGCTCGACAACGGCAAACAACTCTGGCCGGCAGCGACCGATGTATTCTACCTGCCGACTGAAAACCGGCGGGTATTTGTGAATTACACCACCTTGTCGGATGAGCAGGGCGGATACGATCATTACGTGAAAGTAAACGACATCTGGGACATCCTGACCAAAAAGATCATTGAACAAACGCCACAGAACGTCGACAGCATCGGAGATGACCCGGTAACAATAAACGATGCATGGGTAGGAAACGACTACCTGAATATCGATTTCATGTTCAATTACGGAGGAGTCAGGCCTCACTCCATCAACCTGGTGATCGACTCGCTCCATCCGGATGTCACTCCCGACACCCTTGAACTGGAGTTCCGACACAACGCTTACGGCAGCTTAAGCCCGAGACTTTACGAGGGATTTGTCTGTTTCGATCTGAAACCGCTCCAGCGAACGGATACCGATTCCGTCCAGCTAACGATTAAAGCCAAGGAGGGGAATGGAGCAAAAATATTCAACGTGGTTTACAGGTACAACCAGGCCGCGTTACAGGGCTATTAAATAACCATAACTTAATTAGTTCTATTTCTTATATGACTTTTTGATTTTCCATGGCCGGTAAGACTCTGTGAAGAGCCTTGCCGGTTTTTTATGCCGCCAAATCTTTTGTCGGAAAACAGCGATTATGCATTTATGTTATAAAACATACAGGTTTTAAGTAAAAATCAATAAATTAAAAATACCTTTGTAATCAGGACAGAACAGCACACTATTTTATCATGGAATTGGAATTCAACAACAAAAACACGAAAGTCAAGCAATTGGCAGATCATATCCAGCGGGCCGTATCGATGAACGAGTTGATGCCTGGAGATAAATTACCATCGATCAACACGTTAAGCCGGCAACACAACATATCCCGCGATACCGTTTTCAAGGCTTTCAATGAACTGAGGGCGCGGGGACTGATCGAATCCATTCACGGGAAAAACTACTACGTAAGCTACCGGGTAAAAAACGTGCTACTCATCCTCGATGAATACACGCCATTCAAAGACGTGCTGTATAATGCGCTGGTATCGAGACTGCCTGCAGACCACAAAATCGACCTCTGGTTCCATCAATACAACGAGAACCTGTTCAACAACATTGTTCGGGAGTCTTACGGCATGTACAACAAATACCTGATCATGAATTACAGCAACGAAGTGCTGGCAGCGTCGTTGTCAAAAATCAATCCCAAAAAATTGCTGCTGCTCGATTTCGGCAGTTTTGATAAAGATGGATTGTCGTATGTCTGCCAGGATTTTGACCGGGGTTTCTACGATGCATTGGATCAAGCGAAGCACGATTTCAAAAAATACAAGAAGATTGTTTTCCTATTCGATAAACGGCACAAGCATCCGCAAAGCAGCAAGGACTATTTTATCCGGTTCTGCGCGGACAATAATTTCGAATTTGAAATCATCGACTCTTTTACACCCGACACGCCCGTAGAGGAGGGCACGCTATACATCATCATCAAGCAGACCGATGTGGTGGAGGTCATCAAAAGGAGCAAAGCCGACAAGCTGACCGTGGGTAAACAGTTCGGGATTATCGGCTACAACAACAACCCTTTTTATGAAGTGATCGAAAACGGAATTGCAGCCATCAGCATTGACTGGGAGGAGATGGGCAACCTCGCTGCCGATTTCGTGATAACCGGCAACCCCATCACCCGTTATCTTCCGACAAAAATCATCAAAAGGGGTTCCTATTAATTTTTTTGCCGCATCATCAGCACTGTTCATACTTCAACTTGAATTTGCACAAATGAATCATTAAAAATAAAAACGCTATGAAAACTTACCCAAAAATCGGTATCCGTCCCACCATCGACGGACGGCAGGGAGGCGTCAGAGAGAGCCTCGAAGAGAAAACAATGAATCTGGCCAAGGCCGTTGCCAACCTGATAAGCTCAACCTTAAAAAACGGCGACGGGAGTCCCGTTGAATGTGTGATCGCCGATACGACCATTGGACGGGTGGGTGAAAGCGCTGCCTGTGCCGCAAAATTTGAACGCGAAGGCGTAGGGTCCACCATAACCGTCACATCGTGCTGGTGCTACGGATCCGAAACCATGGACATGAACCCGCATTACCCCAAGGCAGTATGGGGTTTCAACGGGACCGAACGTCCGGGAGCCGTGTACCTGGCAGCCGTTCTGGCAGCTCATGCCCAAAAGGGGTTGCCCGCTTTCGGCATTTACGGTCGCAATGTTCAGGATCTGGACGACAACTCCATTCCCGGGGACGTGGCAGAAAAGCTGCTGCGCTTTGCCCGCGGGGCACAGGCCGTCGCCACCATGCGCGGAAGATCCTACCTGTCAATAGGAAACGTTTCTATGGGCATTGCCGGCTCCATCGTCAATCCCGAATTCTTTCAGGAGTACCTGGGGATGAGAAACGAGCAAGTGGAATCCGTCGAAATTCTTCGTCGCATGGAAGAGGGGATTTACGACCAGGAAGAGTATGCCAAAGCAATGGAATGGACAAAAAAATATTGCAAGCCGAACGAAGCGGTGGACCTCAACCGTCCGGAAAAAGTGAAAAGCCGCGCCGGGAAAGATGCCGATTGGGAGTTTGTCGTGAAGATGACCCTCATCATCCGCGACCTGATGACCGGAAACCCCAGGCTAAGGGAGATGGGGTTCAAGGAGGAGGCCATCGGACACAACGCTATTGCCGCCGGTTTTCAGGGGCAACGCCAATGGACCGATTACAAGCCTAACGGCGACTTTTCAGAGGCGCTGCTCTGCTCATCGTTCGACTGGAACGGAATTCGCGAAGCCTATGTGGTGGCAACCGAAAACGATGCCTGCAACGGCGTGGCCATGTTGTTTGGACATCTTCTCACCAACACCTCCCAGATTTTCTCCGATGTACGTACGTACTGGAGTCCCGCGGCGGTGAAACGGGTTACGGGGAAAGAACTTACCGGAAAAGCCAAAGACGGGATCATTCACCTCATCAACTCCGGCGCCACTACGCTTGACGCAACCGGAAAACAACGGAAAGAAGGTAAGCCGGTCATGAAACCGTTTTGGGAAATCGACGAAAAAGAGGTGGAGAAGTGCCTGGCAGCCACCCGTTGGTGTCCGGCAAACCGCGATTATTTCCGGGGAGGGGGTTTCTCTTCCAATTTCCTTTCCGAAGGCGGGATGCCCGTCACCATGTCGCGGTTAAACCTGGTCAAAGGTGTTGGTCCGGTGCTGCAAATAGCCGAAGGATGGACCGTGGAGATCGACCCGGAAATCCATAAAACGCTCAACGAACGCACCGATCAGACCTGGCCTACCACCTGGTTTGTCCCCAGGCTGACCAGTAAGCCGGCCTTCAAGGATGTCTATTCGGTAATGAACAACTGGGGAGCCAATCACGGGGCCATCAGCTACGGACACATCGGTCAGGACCTGATCACGCTGGCCTCCATCCTGCGCATCCCGGTGTGCATGCACAACGTGGAGGAAGACGAGATATTCCGTCCCGCAGCGTGGAATGCCTTGGGGATGGATAAAGAAGGCGCCGACTACCGGGCTTGTGCCACCTTTGGCCCGATTTACAAATAAGATCTGCAATAATTATGCTCAAAAAAATACCCAAAGCACTGTCGCCTCAATTAGTGAAAACCCTCATGGAGATGGGTCACGGCGATGAAATCGTTCTCGGTGATGCCAATTTCCCGAGTTGCAGCATGTCGCCCAATGTCATCAGAGCGGACGGTCTTTCCGGAACCTGCTTGTTGAAAGCCATCCTTGAACTTTTCCCTTTGGACACCTATACCGAACATCCGGTTATTCTGATGGAGGTGGTCCCCGGTGACGATTACAAACCGGAAATATGGGAAGATTACCGGGAGATTTTGCTCGCATCAGGTGAACCCTGCTCCATCGGTTACCTGGAACGGTTTGCTTTTTACGACAGGGCAAAAACATCGTTTGCGGTGATCGCTACTGGCGAAGAAGCGCTTTATGCCAACATCATCTTAAAAAAAGGAGTGGTCAGATGAAAAACAGCACGTCACCTTCCAAACCGGCGGTTATTGAAAAAAAATACATCGTCCCCTTTGTCCTCATCACCAGTTTGTTCGCGTTGTGGGGATTTGCCAACGACATCACCAACCCCATGGTGGCCGCTTTCCAGACCATTATGGAGATCCCCGTTTCGGAAGCGGCACTGGTTCAATTTGCGTTTTACGGCGGCTACGGTACCATGGCTATTCCCGCGGCGTTATTTGTCAGGCGGTTCAGCTACAAGAAAGGGATACTTCTGGGATTGGCCCTGTATGCCACGGGTGCGTTCCTGTTTATTCCCGCGGCCCAGTTCGAGCAGTTCACCTTTTTCCTGCTGTCGCTCTACATCCTGACTTTCGGACTGGCTTTTTTGGAGACAACCGCCAATCCGTATATCATCTCGATGGGCGATGAAGCTACTTCAACACGCAGGCTGAACTTTGCCCAATCGTTCAATCCGATGGGTTCCCTGCTGGGAATGTTCGTAGCATCGAACTACGTGCTAACCTCTCTTGACTCCGAGAAACGCGATGCGGCAGGCAACCTTGTCTTCCATACGTTGAGTGAAGCGGAAAAGGCTGTTATCCGGACACACGACCTGGAAATCATCCGCAATCCGTATGTGATCATCGGTGGGGTTGTTTTGCTGGTCTTCGTCGTTATCGCTTTGACGAAGATGCCCAGGACACAGTCGGCAGAGGCAAAAAACATCCGTGCCATGGATTCAGCCAGAAGACTGCTCCGGAACCACAACTACCGCGAAGGGGTTCTCACGCAATTCTTCTACGTAGCTGCACAAATCATGTGCTGGACATTCATCATTCAATATGCAGAGAACATCGGGATTCCCAAAGCCGTGGGTCAACGCTGGAACATCCTCGCCATGGCACTGTTCCTGTCGAGCCGCTTTATCAGCACATACCTGATGAAATACCTGAGGCCTTCATTGATGCTGACCCTGTTTGCTGCAGGAGCCATGACGACCACCCTGGGGGTTATCTTCATCGGCGGGACGACCGGTTTGTATTGCCTGGTCGCCACCTCCGTTTTCATGTCGCTGATGTTCCCAACCATTTACGGGATCGCACTCAAAGGATTGGGCGACGACTCAACACTGGGAGCGGCGGGCCTGGTTATGGCCATCGTCGGCGGTGCGTTGATGCCTCCCCTGCAGGGAGCCATTATCGATTTGGGTACCGTAGCCTGGCTGCCTGCCGTGAACGCGTCGTTTGTTTTGCCCTTTGTCTGTTTCACGGTTATCTGCATTTACGGTTTACGGACAAACAGAAGAAGAATTATGGGCTAAAAGAGAATATGTTATAAAACACATTAAAGGATTATTAATAAGTGGTAAATATACACTATTTTTGCATGCTTCAAGCTCCGCATTCCTAAGTTTTTGAACTATCGACCAACTATTGGCCAGATTTTACAAGATATTCCCTGAATTAATTAATATATTTAAATAATGAAGAAACTGTTCTATTTATCCATCATCACAACCGTTTTTTTAGCGTCCTGTAACGCAGGCCCGCAAAAAGAAAAAACGGCAGCGACTTTTCAACCCATCGAAACAACCGTTCCGGCCCGCCCTTCCGGACAAAAGCATGTGTTGGGGTTGACCGCGCCCAAATTAGACACTGTCCGAGTAGGATTCATTGGGTTAGGAATGCGCGGACCGAGCGCCGTACAGCGATTCACCCACATACCGGGAGCAAAAATTGTCGCGCTGTGCGACCTTCACCCCGACAGGGTTGAAAAATCCCAACAGATTCTCGACAAGGCCGG
>JALHIE010000069.1 GCA_022840285.1 Porphyromonadaceae bacterium | reverse complement strand
GGATTTTTCAGGGTGAAAATCACCCGGTGAATAAAAGGTTATGAACAGGAAAAATTATAAACTAAAATTATCCCTCCGACTTTTCGGAGCGGACTCAATTAAGTTAATTGAAAAAATAAAATGAGTGTCTCTGCTTGGAAAAAGCAGTAATCAAATACAGAATACCAAAGATAGAACAAGATTTGATGAGGCCGATTTTTAGGAGTTAGTAAAGGATGAGTAGAAATCCGCATAAAGCTACTTTTTTGAGATGTAAAAGGGATGCTTTGAACCGTTAGCTGTTATGAATTATTTATAAAGTTTTTTTCATGAGCATATATTTGCAATATATGTAATTAATACCTAATTTTATTCCGTTCTTAATTATTAAAGTCAACTCACTTTGTAAGAAATGAGATTCAAAATTACCTTAAATATTGATAACACTACATTCAGGAACCGACTTCCGCTCAACTACCAATACGAAATGTCAGCCGCACTATACAAAATACTGTATAGTGCTAACGAAGAATACGCTGCATGGCTGCACAACAATGGCTACCTGGCGGACAAATTGACTTTCAAACTCTTCACTTTCTCCCGTCTGCAAATCCAAAACTACCGAATCAAGCCACCTTTTATAGTAATTCAATCCGATACGGTGGAGTGGCTGATTTCATTTCTTCCCGAACGAAGCACGCAAGAATTTATCCAAGGTTTGTTCAAAGAGCAAAGTTTTGACTTGGGTAACAGACAGGCTAATGTGCGTTTTCAGGTGAAAAGTGTGGAAACGGTTCCGCCACCGGAATTTGAAGAAACAATGATATTTGAAACTCTTTCGCCAACTTGCATTGTTCTCAAACGGGATGACGGCGGGGAAGATTATATTGCTCCCGACCATCCGCAAGCATATGAACAGGTAAAAATAAACTTACTAAATAAATATAAGGCCTTTAAGGGAGAAGATTTTCCCGAAACCGACTTCCCTTTTGCCCTCAAAGCGCTCACCGCGCCAAAATCTTCCCTTATCGCTATTAAATCCGGTACACCGCAAGAAACCAAAATACGTGGATTTATGTGCAAATTTCAATTGACTGCACCGGTGGAGTTGATAAAGATTGCGTATGAGTGTGGGGTTGGTGGGAAAAATAGTCAGGGATTTGGGATGGTCAAAAACAGCTAACGTTTTCATAAATCAATTAACTCAAAAGTTATGACATTTACATTTAAAATCAAAATTGACGGTAGCTCCAAACCTCCTATTTGGAGAAAAGTAAAAGTTAACAGCACCATCTCATTCGATGATTTTCATTTAGCAATCCAAGTGCTATTTGGGTGGCGTAATTATCATATGTATCAATTTTCGCCCAGCGGATGGAGGAGTACACCCTGCATCATGTATATTTACGAAGATGATGCCGAAGTTGAAATCAGACCGCTCTCTGATCCGGACACATTTCCTTACGGAGAACGATACGATGCTGAAAAAATTAAATTGGAAGACTATTTCAGACAACTCAAACAAAAAATGGTGTATATATATGATTTTGGCGATGATTGGAAACATACCATCGAATTAATCGAAGTTTCTGATGATACGGTTCTCTATCCTGTATGCTTGGGAGGAAAAGGTTCTAACCTCGAAGAAGATTGCGGTGGAATTTGGGGCTTTTACAATATGGTGGAGGCTATAAACGATCCAAAACACCCACAGCATAAGGAATACCGTGAATGGCTTGGGATGAAACGAGGGGAAAAATGGGATTTGAATGTGTTTGATTTGGAAGAAACGAATGAGATGTTGCGGGAAATTTAGAAGACATTGTAAAAAAAACCCGAATTGACTCTTCGGGGAATTATTCCAATATCGGTGCGATTAAATTCATTAACTAAAATTCATTCAGTAAAGAATTGTGAGAAATAATCCAATACAATTGGACTATATTATAGAAAATAATATTTTTTCAAATCCACTGGAATAGTACAAAGATAGATAAAAGTTACAAGCAAAAAATCTTTATATAAAATTATATTTGGATATTTAAATATTTATATTACTTTTGCTTGTAGAATTTTTCTCAAAAATTGTAATAGAAACTCATTAATAAGAACAAGGTATTTTTATGCAATCTAAGATGTTTGACAAATATACAGGTAATGCAATGTTGAACAATGCATTGATGACGATAGAATCACTGGCTGGACTTGATAGCGTTACAAAAATAACTCCATCAGTTTTAACTGAGTTGTATTCAAAACTTGGCTTGAAGGAGATCAATAAGCGACTTAAAAGTTATACAATGGTATTCAGCTTAAATAATCCATTAGTAAATCCGGCAAAAAAAACAAACAACGTAGGAGAAATTACCTATCATAATTTACTGAGTGCAATTATGTCTAACTTTGAAGCAGATGGCGATAAAATATGTGAGGTTTCCGGGTTGAAGTTTAATAAAACATTTGAAGAGTTCTACAGAGAGGAACTCGAAAGACAAAAAACTAAACTAGTAAAAGAGTCTATCGATGAGAAGCAGCTAAAAAAGGAGCTAAAAAACATTGATAATACAGATACTAGTATAAACAGATCGTGGTTTCCGCTTATTGGTGGCTTGGGTTCTGATGCACAGGCATTGCCACAGGCAAAATTTGCTGTCCAAATACACCCTATTTGCATCCCTATTCTTCAGTTTTTGCCCCTTTCTTCCTTATTATATAAAGGTGGAGTTTTATTGATTGACTCTTCAAATTTTGAGTTGTCTAGAGAAATGGTTGATGCTAATACCAAAATTCTTTCAAATAAAATTCAAAGTGTTTCAGTGAAAGACGCCGTAGAAAATGTTAGAGACTTTGCCAAAGGAGATTATATAATAAAAATATTAGATATACTTTTGGAGAAAGAAGAGTTTGAAGAAACTTATTCAGATATAAATATGTGGAGTTTCTCAAACTCCGGAACCGGAGCAAGTTGTAATATCGACAGAATTCCGAACATAACAATCAGAAAATTGGAAAGGATTTACAAAAATGCAAAAACAGGGGGTGAATTAAAAAAAATATTGTCAAGAGGTGAGAGTGCCTATAGTTTTATAGAAGCATTTGAAGCAAACAAGGATTGGTTTTTATTATATCCAAACATATTCGGCATCGGAAAAAAAAGAATGAAGTATAAAGGAGTTTCTCCTGATTTTTTAGAAGTATATTACAAAGAAATCGGAAAGGAAAATTTTATTCCAATCGCCAAATATCTTGCCGGGTTAATTGTCAAATATAAATCAAACACTTTTGAGAAAATCTTAGAAAAAACAGATGCTTGGAATAATCCCGAGTATCGAATTGAGTTATATAAAGTATTAATCAAAGCAACAGAAGAGAATGAATGGAATTTGAAGTTACACATTTCTATATTGGATGATAAAGATAAATTACCTGTAGAAAATTCTTTTTATCAACTTCATAAATTAATCCACTTTTTTACACTGAATAATATTGTCAGTTCAGAATTACCCAAAATTGATGAAACAGAATCAAAAATACTAAAAATTTGCAAATGGATAATAAGTTTAATTCAAAGTGACTTAAAGGCTAGTTCAATAATTTCGAACCTTACAAACCCAGTAGAATATAGTAAAGTAGGATATAATAGGATTATATTTGACGCTTTGGAGTTTGAAGATATTGCTATTGAAAATGTGATTGAGGTTTTTTATGATGAGTATTATAACTTCAAAAAATATAACTTAAATGAATTGTTGAGGATTTTCTTTTCTCAAAAGAAACAAGAAATATTCGATTTTAAGAGTTGGGAAAGTAAATTAAGAGAAGATTTATTGTTGCAAAACTGGATTAGAAGAATTCAATCTTTCGTAAATGATTATCAGTCATACTATTTTGCCAAATATCAGAATATTGAGACAGGGGGGGTGCCCTATAAGAAATTTAACAGAACAATCGAGAGTATGATTGTTAAAAATAATGATTTTAATTTACTTCTAGATGAAGCAATTTTCAATACTAATCAGTTTATAAAAGAAGTTGAACAAAGAAAAGACGACAAATGGTCAATTGACGATTTGATGACAAATCCACTCGCAAATAATAATAGGAACATCTGTATTATGACAGTCAAATTCCTACTAAAACAAACAGCTATCAAATTTTCAAAAGAAAAAACAATTAAATAATTTTACAACTATGGCAGAATTAAAAAACATTTCAGGCGCATTACTTATTGATGCAACAGCTGCTTTCCTTAACGGAGCCGGATTAGGCGTTCAAGAGGATAAAAACCGCGTCATACCCAAAACTTACAAAGAAAAAGTAAATGACAGATTAGAAGAGGTGCCTTATGTGTCAGCTCAATCTTGGAGAAGATGGCTTCGAGACACCACTAACGAAGAAAACGACTGGCAACCCAGTGAATTGCGAGCAATTGGTGAAGGCTCTGAAAAAGGAAGCACCAATAAAATTTCCACAGAATTAAATCCGATTGAATTTCCAGAAGATGATTTGTTTGGCTATATGAAAGCCGGAGCAAAAGGAGAAGAAAGTGTGCAAAGAACATCACCATTTAAATCTTCGATATTAAAAGGAATCAAAAATATGCGCACACTGAATATTGATGAGGCTTTTGTACATTTAAAAGAGGGTACTCCGCTACCTTATTCTACCAAATTTTACTCAACCCATTTAGAAGGTTTCTTCAACTTAGAATACTCTCGTTTAGGAGTATATGACAATCTCGGAAGCAAACAAGAATTATCTTCTGAGATTTTAGAGAAACACGCTGACAAATTGATCGAGTCTAAGTTGGGTGGAAAGTTTTCACGTTACGAATTAAAAAATGCGACAGAAAACAGAAATAACAACGCATCAGGTTTATTAAAAGGATTGGCATATTTAAGAGGTGGTGCGAAACAAGCAGCGTTTGGTTCTGATGTTACCCCAAAGGTATTAATTCTTGCGGGTATGGAGTCAGCAAACCCAATATTCAATAATCTTTTTATAGGAACCGGTGAAAAACCAATTCTAAACGTAGATTTATTACTTGAATTGACAAATGACTTCAATGATAAATTAGCAACACCCATATACATAGGTTTTAGAAAAGGATATCTACAGAACGAAGCAGAAATTAATGAAAAACTGAAAGGCAACTTTGTTTTGGCATCCCCCGTTGAAATTGTAAAACAATTTATTGAAAAACATTTGACCAATGGATAGATTGCTGGAAATAAAATTTTCAGGATGGACTGCCACGCCTCGTCTTCCATTTGTTCTTTCCGGGAATGCTGTATGTATGCATACTCCCAGCTATTCTTTGGTTTTGGGAATAATCGGATGTTGTCTTGGGCGAAATGTTTTGGCAAACGAAGTAAAGGTTGGCTTTAAATATTCTTACGACACTATAGCTCAGGATTTGGAGACGAGACGACGATTAGAATATAATGGTAAAAAGATAAAACAACATAGTAAGGGTTCAGATGCTTATTATCGAGAATTTCACACTTCACCCCGCATAACAATTTGGATTGATAGAACAGATTGGAAACAGTATTTCGAGAACCCAATTGGAACACCATCATTAGGACGGTCACAAGATATTCTAAAAATTGAAAGTGTCTCAATAATTGAAGTTCAGAAAGTGGAAAAAGGAAATTTAGGTGGTACGCTTTTGCCCTTTAAATCAGAGTTGCAAGCAGGCGGGCAATTGGTTCAATTAGCAGAATCATATTATGAAAATGACGGTGTGGGAGCCGGGAGAACTCCTACAAAATCAAAAGTATTTATTTCGATACCGCACGATAACGATGCAGAGATTACTTTTGATAATATTTACAGAACTAAATCAGAGAAGCCTGTTACGTTTTATATTCACGATTTTGAAAATGTCGAATAATTATTTTGACCAGTTTTTTGCCAAAAGTGATGGCGAAACTACGCTTGAAATGCATACTCGACACGTCGTCACTGCTGGCAGAAACCTTATGCTCTCACTTCCATTTAGCGATGAAGAAAGAGAGTACTGGGGTAAAAAATTATTAAGGTGTATCGTATTACACGATTTGGGTAAAATCCATCAAGAGTTTGTTGACAGATTAAATGGTACTAAAAAAGGGAACATTCGCCACGAATTGGTCTCCCTCCTTTTTTGTTTGATGTTTTTAGATTTAGAGAATGATGAGTTGTTTGCAATTGCAACACACCACAAAGGGGTTGTCAATACGCTTGTTGATACAAACGGGACTTTTTCTCCAAATCTAATCAACGATTTTATTCCACAATGGTACAATTCAGATAGCACAATTTTCAAAAAAGAGAATATTGAACAATGGCTGAATATTTTTGACATAGAAATTGAAGTTGTTCCACAGAATGAGATAAAAGAGTTGCCGCAAAAGGTCAAAATGTTTTTGAATGCAAAATACCAAAAAAAGGTAATCAAAGAGATAGCTGACAGAAAACTTTTTTCTTTAACAAGAAGCTTACTCATATCTGCAGACCATTTAGGTTCTGCAAGGAAAGAAAATGATATTCCAAAATATAAATGTTTGGAATTAAAAGACTTTCAACCACAAAGAGATGGTGAAGTGTTCCCTTTTAGACCATTTCAAGAACGATTGCAAACAGTTAAGACAGATATTGTGCTACATGCTCCAACCGGGTCAGGAAAAACAGAAGCAGCGCTAAGCTGGGTGTTTGCAAATCAAAGAGAAAATTGCAGAGTATTTTATCTTTTGCCCTATACTGCAAGTACCAATGCTATGGTAAGCCGATTACAAAATCACTATAATGATGAAGTTGTAACCGCTTTGCACTCAAAATCATTGGATTTCTTCTATAAGCAACTTTCAGAAGAATATAGTAATGAAGAAAAGAATTTCCAAGAAATAGAAAAGGAAGCAAGAGACAAGAAATCATTATCCAAAGAATTGTTTTATCCCGTAAAAGTTGCCACCCTCCACCAGATGATAAAAACTTCACTAAAAGGAAAGGGATGGGAGTTTTCACTTTTTGACTACAAAAATGCTCTTTTTATAATTGATGAGTTTCATACCTATAACGCATTGATAACGGGCATGTTGATTGCTTCTATTAAGCTTTTTAGGAAACTCTATAATGCTAAATTCTTTTTTTTGTCTGCTACAATCCCTGATTTTATGTTGAAGATAATTGTGGACGAAGTATTGGATGGAGATCAAACTAAAGTAATTCGACCAGACAAGAGTATGCGATTGGATAAGCTTATTCTCGACCGGAAAAGACACCAATTATATACATTCGTCAATTCGAATATTTTCGATAAAATAACCCTAATCCTTGAATACTTAGACAATGGCCGATCTGTCCTAATAATTGTGAATAATGTGAGAACTGCTCAGCAACTTTATGAGGAGATAGAATTTAATGGGGATACTCAGTTACTACACAGCGGATTTAACAAAAGAGACAGGACTTTAATTGAAGAACGCATTACAGATAAAAATATTTCTAATCGTCCCCAATTGCTGATTGCTACACAAGCGGTTGAAGTAAGTTTAGATATTGATTATGACGTTGCTTTTGTTGAAAATGCCCCTATTGACGCTCTAATACAACGTTTTGGTAGAGTTAATCGAGCTGGAAAAAAGAAAATTTCCCCTATTGACAATCAATTCTCACCAAACGAAAATACCGTTCCTGTATATATCTTTGAAAATTCAATTGGAAAGACCCCTTTTTACAATAAGGTTATTTTAAGTGATACGTGGGATGAACTAATCAAACTCTCAGGAAAAGAAATAGGGGAGAATGACTTAATAAATGGCTGTAATATTGTCTACAAAGACGGCTATAATGAAACCCAACTCAAAGATTTTGAAAACGGCTTAAATAACAGCATTATCAAAAATTTTGAAACTGATTGGGTGGCAGGTAGCTGGAATGATTGGCTGGAAGATTTTTTAAAAGATGGAAACCAAAAGATAGAAGTTTTGTGTTTCAATCTTATAAATGACTATGAAGAAAGAATATCCGAGAAACGATTTCTAGAAGCTAATCAGCTTCTTGTTCAAGTTTATCCTTATGAAGTAACAGTTTCAAAAGAAAGAAAGTATGGAGATACATTAGTCGCAATCAATTTAGATTATAATACCGAGATAGGTTATCATAGAAGGGAAAGCGCTTTCGAGGATAGAGCCATGTGATGTAATATACTTTTAAACTATGTCCAAATCCACCCTCAAAACCCACTTAAAATCCCTTACCAAAGAGCAGGTGATCGATTTTGTTATACAGGTTTACGACAACGTGAAGCCCGCAAAAGAATTTATGGAATACTATCTCAATCCTAACGAACAGGTGATGTTTGAGAAGTATAAGAAAATCATTGTCCAGGAATTTTACCCAACCACAAAATACGGTGATCCTAAAACTCGGTTTTCGGTGTGCAAAAAAGCCATTGCCGATTTTCGTACGTTACACCCATCACCACTTCTTTTGGCTGATTTGATGCTTACGCTTGCCGAAAATGCCTGTAAATTTACATACGATTACGGCGATATGTGGGAACAGTTTTATGACAGCGCCACAACAAATTTTCAATCGGCATTGAAATATATGCAAAAAAATAATTTGTTGGATGACTTCAAACAGCGTTGCGTTGCGGATATGGTTTTGCAGATGAAATAGCTGAGATGTTTTACGAATACTACGACGAAGGTGCTAAATTCACCAACAAATACGGAGACAAATATGAGTGATGCATTAGACCAAATACTTGGCATCATCCACTCTGTGATGGACGATAAACAGAAGCTCAACCGAATTTTGGAGTTTTTGGAAGAGGAAATTTTCAAAGAGGATGAATTTAAAGAAATTGAAATTCCCGAAAAATTCAAACCCTGCATTGCCGAGATAGTCGGCAGTCTTGATGCCGGCCTCGTATGTTTCCTCAATCCCGAAACACTTGACATAGACGCTTATCCCCACGATCTTTTGCATGAAATTGATTTGTTTGAAGACGAACCGGAGGAGGTGAAAAAGAACTTGTCGGAATTGTACGACTGGGACGACGTAAAAGTGCTTGATTGGCTAATCTTTATCGAATTTACTCCGCCCGACTCTAACGAAAGCTTCCGTATTATGGAAGTATTTGCTGAAAGACTGAAAAATGCAGACAAACTGAAAAATAAACTCATCAATGCGCTGAATAATCGCAAACCGTTTGCCAATTTCAAGAATATCATCGACAACAGCGACCATCGGCAAGATTGGTTCGATTTCAAGTTTCGATGGTTAGAGAATAATGTGGCCACACAATTGATGGAAGAGTTGGAAAATTTCCAATGTGAGGCTTTTGAAAAAATATAAAGTATTTAAGAAAACAATACGGGCAATGACTAAAGCAAAAAAAACGCTTCCCCTCTACGAACATCTTTTTTCTGCTCAATCATTAAAAAGAGCTTACGAATATGTGGATTATGTTGAAAATGTGCAGTTTTCCCAAAACGGTATTTCCTGTAAAGTGGAAGGTAGTTATCCATACAAAGTAAAAATTGCCTGGAACGATAACGATTACACAGAATTATCTTGCACTTGCCCATACGATTACGAAGGTTATTGTAAACACATTGCCGCCGTGTTAATGTATATAGAGGAAGAGGAGGAATTTCTCGAAATACCAACCGCAACAAAAAAACAAAAAAAGCCGGAGTGGAAACAAATTATTGAAAAATTATCGAAAGAAGAGCTACAAGCTTTCCTGATCGAATATGCTGCCGATGATGAAAGCCTGATAAACACGATAATGATAAAATACGCAACGCCAATTGACAGGGTGGATATTCAAAAATACAAGAAAATTGTAAACAACATTTTCAGTTCTGCTTCCGATGATTTCGGATTTATCCACTATCAAGACGTATATGGTGTTTCTCATTTAATTTCCAATTTATCAGACAAAGCGATTTCTACCAGAAAAAAAGCCAAATTTGAGGAATCGTTCAGCATTAGCGCAGCCATGTGCGAAGTATGCATCGATTATATTCAAAACCTGGACGACTCAAGCGGATGGATTGGAGGACTTATTTATGACGCGTTCCGGAATATTGAAAATGTTTTTCACGAGTGTAAAAACGAAACACTTGAAAACTTGATTTTCGAATGGCTTAGCAAACAAATGAAAAATCCGGGTTACAGCGATTACGGCTGCGATGAAGGATTAGAATCCATCTATTTCGAGCTGGGAAGCAATCCTCCATACACAGAATCGACATCTCGATTTATCGATGAACAGTTATCGCAATATGAAAAGGGAACCGACTGGAGTTCTAAACACAGGTATAACGAGTTTCTAATGCACAAATTAGCATTACTTGAAAAACAAGAAAAAACAGAAGAAGCTCAATTATTGATCGAAGAGAATTTGCAACTGTCCGATATCCGGAAAATAAAGGTAAATCAGTTACTCGAACAAAAAGACTTCTTTAAAGCAATTGCGTGTATCAAAGAAGGAATTGGAATATCGGAGCAAGAGAATCTTGCCGGCGTTACCCGAAACTGGAATAATCTGCTGCTTCAAATCTATCAAGAACAAAACATGCAATACGAGCTCCATTATTTGGCAAGAAGCATGTTTTTAAATCATTCAGAATCTATGGAATATTACCGTATATATAAACGAACCGTAGAAAAAGCAAAATGGAGCGCAGAGTTGGCATCGATAATCGATGAACTGAAAAAACGGAGAAAAACAAACGCATGGCATTACCACTTCTCGTATGATTTAGCCAATATTTACATCGAAGAGAAAATGTGGGGAGAACTTTTTATCGAAGTAAAAGATGCAAACGATATCTCTGTAACAAGTAGATATGCCAAATATCTTCAAGACGGCTTTTCTCCGCAACTTATTGATATTTATCGAGACTCCATCGTTAAATATGCTCAAAGAACAGGCCGAAATATTTACGAAGATACTAAGAAATATTTGAAAGAAATGAGTAAGTTAAAAAATGGCTTGTTTGCGGCTAAAGTTTTGAAAGAGGAACTTCTTAACACATACAAGAATCGTCCGGCAATGAAAGAGATTTTATCGCCTTTATTCCGCTAATCAATAAAAAAAGAGCAAAATGCACCCCACCGGCACCCATTTCAATTACTATCAAGTTTGCAAGCGAAAACTTTGGCTTTTTGCTAACGGCATCAATATGGAGCACACATCCGACTTGGTGTACGACGGCAAGTTGATACAGGAAACCAGTTATCCGCAACGTTCGGAAAGGTACGAGGAGCTGGAAATGGACGGGATAAAAATTGATTTTTATGATGCCCGCAACAAGGTAATTCACGAAATCAAACGCTCCGATAAGGTGGAGCGAGCACACGAATGGCAAGTGAAATATTACATCCACGTGTTGGAGCGGAACGGTGTCGAAGGCGTTACGGGAATCTTGGAATATCCTGCCCTGCGCCATACATCCCAAGTGGTTATGACCGACGAAGACCGCAAAAAAATATTGGAAATGGAAAAAGATATCGAAAAAATCATTTATTCTGATGAATGTCCACCGGTAATCAATGCTAAGATTTGCCGCAGTTGCAGTTATTACGAATTTTGCTACGTGAGAGAAACCGAATAATGAAAAAAACCTATTATTTATTCAATCCCGGCACATTAGAGCGAAAGGATAACACGCTTAAGTTTACCCCGTTTGAGGAAGATGGTAATGGAGAAATGCTGAAATCCGGCCAACCGCGTTATCTTCCGGTGGAAGATATCATGGAGTTTTATGTTTTCGGCTCGCTTAGGGCAAACAGTTCGTTATATAATTTTCTGGGGCAAAAAGGTATAGCCGTTCATTTTTTTGATTATTACGAAAACTATACCGGATCGTTTATGCCACGCGACAGTTTGCTCTCGGGGCGAATGATTTTGGCGCAAACTTCTGCCTATCAAAATAAAAAGAAACGCATTGAACTGGCTCGCAAATTTGTGGAAGGAGCTTCGTTTAATATGACCAAAAACCTACGGTATTACAACACACGTGGCAAAGATCTCGATGGTTTAATAGAAAAAATTGAAGAATATACTTCACAACTTCCGTATTTAAATGCGGTGGATGCACTCATGGGTATTGAAGGCAATGTCAGACAGATATATTACAAAGGCTTTGATTTGATACTGAATGATTTCAGTATGGATGGACGAAGCAAAATGCCGCCTCGTAACGAGGTAAACGCGCTTATATCGTTTGGAAACATGATGTGCTATAGTCAATGTTTGCGTGCCATTCATCAAACTCAACTTAATCCTACGATAAGCTATCTGCATACACCTGGAGAAAGACGTTATTCACTTTCGATGGATGTTTCGGAAATTTTCAAACCAATTTTGGTCGATAGAGTTATTTTCAGACTGCTGAATAAAAGGGAATTGCAGGAAAAGCATTTCGATAATAAACTCAATCGCTGCTTACTCAACCCGACAGGCAAAAAGATTTTCGTAAAAGCTTTTGATGAGCGCTTATCTGAGACTATTCAACACCGTTCGTTAAGACGAAAAGTGAGTTACAAACATCTCGTCAAGTTGGAATGCTATAAACTGAGTAAGCATTTGTTGGGAATGGAAGAATATAAGCCATTTAAGATGTGGTGGTAATAAAGTGTTTTTTATGTACGTTATTTTAGTTTATGATATAGGAGAAAAACGTGTGGGCAAAATGCTTAGACTTTGTCGAAAGTATTTGAATTGGATTCAAAATTCCGTTTTTGAGGGAGAAATTTCCGAAGTTCGCCTAAAAGAGCTAATTTTAAAAGCAGAGAAAATTATGAAAAAAGAAGAGGATGATAGTTTGATTGTTTTTTCGAGTCCTACTAATAAATTTCTTGACAAACAAATAATTGGAAAAGAGCGCAGTAGTATCGATGTTTTCTTATAATCTGTTGTCGAAACTTGCTTTTTTGAAAATTTCACCATTAGTTGTCCGATCTTAAGTTCTTTGACATATTGAAAATCAAGATATAAAATAGGTTGTCGGTAGTCGGCAGTTTTCTTACTATTGACTATCGACAACTTTTTACACTAAAAAAACAATCTTATATTCATCAAACAGCTGAGCATCAGCTGTATTTTTTGTTGTTATTAACGGCTTTTAATCGCACCGCTTATGGAATTGAAATGAACAAATGTCTGCCAAGTTGGATTGATGGATGTATACTTTTAATCGCACCGCTTATGGAATTGAAATCAAGTAGATAGACTTATTCATTGACGGGTTGTGGCTTTTAATCGCACCGCTTATGGAATTGAAATTACGTTTTGCTCGCATCTTTTGGCATAGCCTCATCACTTTTAATCGCACCGCTTATGGAATTGAAATTTCGTTCTTGTCCTGAATAAAATCCGTTGCTGGTTCACTTTTAATCGCACCGCTTATGGAATTGAAATCAAGTAGATAGACTTATTCATTGACGGGTTGTGGTTCTTTTAATCGCACCGCTTATGGAATTGAAATTAGCGAAGACAGGCTCAACACCTTCATTTTTCTTGCTTTTAATCGCACCGCTTATGGAATTGAAATTGAATTCTGGTATAAGAAAGCACTTGAGATATTATGCTTTTAATCGCACCGCTTATGGAATTGAAATATAACTTTAGACTTTTCATTGCCAATTTGATTGACACTTTTAATCGCACCGCTTATGGAATTGAAATTGTGACTTCCGATATGCTTTCCGCCTCGGTATGCCTTTTAATCGCACCGCTTATGGAATTGAAATTGCCATGTCATAGATTATTACTTTTTTTATGATGACTTTTAATCGCACCGCTTATGGAATTGAAATAACGCAGGGTGGACAAGCAGGTTATTTTCCAATTTACTTTTAATCGCACCGCTTATGGAATTGAAATGATGCGATCTCTTTCGTGTACCTGAAACTTCCGCTTCTTTTAATCGCACCGCTTATGGAATTGAAATTCCCGATTCTGTCGTGCCGGGATCTATTCCAAGTATTTCTTTTAATCGCACCGCTTATGGAATTGAAATTAAAAAACTACGATACAGACATGCTTGGCGGTCTTATCTTTTAATCGCACCGCTTATGGAATTGAAATGAAATCCGGTGTTTAGAAGTAAATTGGCTGGCCCAACTTTTAATCGCACCGCTTATGGAATTGAAATTACTTTCGCAACGTACCTATTAAATAAGGATATACCTCTTTTAATCGCACCGCTTATGGAATTGAAATGTATAATGAGTACGGTGAAAAATGTGTCAATTCTGAACTTTTAATCGCACCGCTTATGGAATTGAAATTATTCATTGAAATAGCAAAGGGAGAAAGCAGACAAGCTTTTAATCGCACCGCTTATGGAATTGAAATGGGTTTACAGTGTTCAAAATAATCCAGCAACAAATTCTTTTAATCGCACCGCTTATGGAATTGAAATAAGATTCAACAAGTCTGGAGATACTGGAGAAATAACCTTTTAATCGCACCGCTTATGGAATTGAAATTGCAGTAATGTTTTGATATAATTTCGGTTAGGTTCAACTTTTAATCGCACCGCTTATGGAATTGAAATTCCGTGACCAGTTGCTCCACTCATTCCGTAAACGGGTCTTTTAATCGCACCGCTTATGGAATTGAAATGAAGTAAAGAAAGCGCAGAAAGAGGACAGGGGCGAAACTTTTAATCGCACCGCTTATGGAATTGAAATAATTGTGCCTCACACCCATCCCGCCTTTCGGCATACTTTTAATCGCACCGCTTATGGAATTGAAATTTCCTCTAAACCTAATTTTCTTAAAACCCATTCGACTTTTAATCGCACCGCTTATGGAATTGAAATCCGACAAGCCCAATAGGCCCTGTCAATGCTACAAATCCTTTTAATCGCACCGCTTATGGAATTGAAATAGAGCCTTATTTCCAATTTCATCCTCAATGCTGAACTTTTAATCGCACCGCTTATGGAATTGAAATTTTGCCGCCACGCTTCCGGCAGCCAGCACCCCCGGTCTTTTAATCGCACCGCTTATGGAATTGAAATTGCTGTGCATAGTTGCTTATTGCCACACCCACCGCAGGCTTTTAATCGCACCGCTTATGGAATTGAAATATCGGTGCGGTAGTGCCCGAAGCCCCAACCTGATATTTCTTTTAATCGCACCGCTTATGGAATTGAAATTATAATGGGAACGGAGCGATTGAAGTTGAAGTTGACGCTTTTAATCGCACCGCTTATGGAATTGAAATTATTTATACAATAATTTTTTAGTAAAGGAAGCGGAACTTTTAATCGCACCGCTTATGGAATTGAAATCCTGATATTTCCGCAGATCCCTGAAGTGCCTGTTCTTTTAATCGCACCGCTTATGGAATTGAAATTTGTCATTATTGTCATAGCCGGGCATTAATCCAATACTTTTAATCGCACCGCTTATGGAATTGAAATGTTATAACTCCTGTCATTTCAGGACTACGGGATATTCTTTTAATCGCACCGCTTATGGAATTGAAATTAAAGATGGAGAGCGGTGTTTCACGAATGGAGGTAGCTTTTAATCGCACCGCTTATGGAATTGAAATTAGATTCTTACCTTTAGTTTATAATTTTCCAAACTCTTTTAATCGCACCGCTTATGGAATTGAAATGTAGTTGGTGCTGTCGTAGGACTTGTGTTCTTTGCAACTTTTAATCGCACCGCTTATGGAATTGAAATTTATATGGTATGGTTATTTCCGCTGATTCTAAATACTTTTAATCGCACCGCTTATGGAATTGAAATTTGTGAAAGTGCGTCTATGTTGAAAAAGTTAACAGCCTTTTAATCGCACCGCTTATGGAATTGAAATTGCTGGATAACTACGGAATGGCCGTTAACGATGCCTTTTAATCGCACCGCTTATGGAATTGAAATATCCATTGACGGGATAGACAGGACGGTTAACTTCGCTTTTAATCGCACCGCTTATGGAATTGAAATAGCGACTACAGGGGCCAATACACGGACGATTTCGTCTTTTAATCGCACCGCTTATGGAATTGAAATAAATATTTAGAATCAGCGGAAATAACCATACCATCTTTTAATCGCACCGCTTATGGAATTGAAATAACGAATAAAAAACATATGTTATAAAACATATAGGCTTTTAATCGCACCGCTTATGGAATTGAAATAAGAGACACGGGATACTGATTGACAAGTGGCTTGACGCTTTTAATCGCACCGCTTATGGAATTGAAATTCAGTAATTGGTTCGTTGTTCTCCACTATCCTTTCAACTTTTAATCGCACCGCTTATGGAATTGAAATATGTAGAAATAGAAAACAGGCAGATAAATCAAAGCTCTCTTTTAATCGCACCGCTTATGGAATTGAAATGAGGATACCCTGCGAATTGCTGGTAATTCAAACTGTCTTTTAATCGCACCGCTTATGGAATTGAAATTTAGGAACACTAGCCGGGAAAGGGAGACAAAGCGACTTTTAATCGCACCGCTTATGGAATTGAAATTAAGGAAAGGAGGTGTAAAACATGTTCGACGATCACTTTTAATCGCACCGCTTATGGAATTGAAATAGAGTATGCTTTGCGACACGGCACCATAGTTTGTGCTTTTAATCGCACCGCTTATGGAATTGAAATCCGGAAGATTGAACTTGCTCTCCGTTTCAGTCCATGCTTTTAATCGCACCGCTTATGGAATTGAAATGGAGGAAGGATCCGGTTCGCGGAGATCAAGACGACCCTTTTAATCGCACCGCTTATGGAATTGAAATTTGTGATGTCGCCGGGGTTAAGCAGGTTGTACGATCTTTTAATCGCACCGCTTATGGAATTGAAATAGAGGAAGCAGCATCTCCATCTGATCCTCGTCGATCCTTTTAATCGCACCGCTTATGGAATTGAAATTTTGCTTTTCGTTTTCGTGCTGAGGGATCCGCTTTCTTTTAATCGCACCGCTTATGGAATTGAAATAATTTAGTTTGTTTTATTGAAGAAACACAAGGTTTTCTTTTAATCGCACCGCTTATGGAATTGAAATTACAGTAGTGGTGTAGAAGAGGAGGCGGAAGTAAAACTTTTAATCGCACCGCTTATGGAATTGAAATGTGTTATTGCTGCGGAAGTGCTGTGTTTTGGAAACATGCTTTTAATCGCACCGCTTATGGAATTGAAATTAAAGAGGATATGCGAGAAGTCCGGGATAAACACACTTTTAATCGCACCGCTTATGGAATTGAAATCCGAAATACCCCTGCGCTTCTCCGGGTCGAAATCTTTCTTTTAATCGCACCGCTTATGGAATTGAAATCACGATACAAAAATTGCTAAAGGGTCAAAATCACTAACTCTTTTAATCGCACCGCTTATGGAATTGAAATGCAAATGATTTATAATGCCGTTCAAACTTATTGCAACTTTTAATCGCACCGCTTATGGAATTGAAATAAAGGGACAATGTATAAAACGGAGCAGGGCAATGTTTTCTTTTAATCGCACCGCTTATGGAATTGAAATAAATGCCATCTGTTCGGTTATAAGGTCCTGAAACCCTCTTTTAATCGCACCGCTTATGGAATTGAAATCGCTTACCGTGTCGATTTTAAACCGCTCTCTCCACCTCTTTTAATCGCACCGCTTATGGAATTGAAATACGTGAAAATGGTACATCTTTTTTGTTTTCATAATGTCTTTTAATCGCACCGCTTATGGAATTGAAATTTCCCACCGACTGGACACCAGCTCCCGAAGACCAAGTCTTTTAATCGCACCGCTTATGGAATTGAAATAATGATTTAATGATGATTTTAAATAATGGCAACGTAGCTTTTAATCGCACCGCTTATGGAATTGAAATATATCTACATATTCAAATACTATAATTCTAAACAATCTTTTAATCGCACCGCTTATGGAATTGAAATGCAAAAAGATGAAAGTTGAGCTACACAACTACGAACTTTTAATCGCACCGCTTATGGAATTGAAATATGCTACGTGCCACGACGTATAATTTTAATTCTTTTTTCTTTTAATCGCACCGCTTATGGAATTGAAATCGACTTATTGTAAACAGAAAGTACATACCGAACAAGACTTTTAATCGCACCGCTTATGGAATTGAAATAAAATTTTGAGCGTCACGTTCTGTGTCTGCAAATATCTTTTAATCGCACCGCTTATGGAATTGAAATAAGGATTTCGGAGCAAATTCTGGCGAGCCTTATGCTTTTAATCGCACCGCTTATGGAATTGAAATCCGATAACCCGTCAGCTTTTTGCTGATTGGCTTTTTCTTTTAATCGCACCGCTTATGGAATTGAAATGGAAGTAATATCACAAACAGGAACAGAAGAACAACCCTTTTAATCGCACCGCTTATGGAATTGAAATGATTAATTGATCGAATTCCATTGTCTCTAATATCGCTTTTAATCGCACCGCTTATGGAATTGAAATAATTTTTTCGATTGTTTCCTTTGTCTCATCAGTATACTTTTAATCGCACCGCTTATGGAATTGAAATGGGATAAATGATAACAGAGTACTATACGTACCGGTCTTTTAATCGCACCGCTTATGGAATTGAAATGGCATAGGTAATAACTACACAAATAGCCACAACACTTTTAATCGCACCGCTTATGGAATTGAAATCCTAATGTTTTCTTGATTGTCATAGTTTTACGTTATTACTTTTAATCGCACCGCTTATGGAATTGAAATTCCGGATTTGGTGCTGTCATAGTCAACCCAAGCGTCCTTTTAATCGCACCGCTTATGGAATTGAAATAACTTATAATAACAAGATTATGATTAAACATTCAATTACTTTTAATCGCACCGCTTATGGAATTGAAATACAGATACAGGCAAACAAAGAGCTGGCAGATTATGGACTTTTAATCGCACCGCTTATGGAATTGAAATGCAAAAGGTGTTCAGCTTCGTTCGACTATCACTGGCTTTTAATCGCACCGCTTATGGAATTGAAATTCAAAAGGGTAGTTTATTGAATTCAATATTTAACTCTTTTAATCGCACCGCTTATGGAATTGAAATTCAGCTATTGCGGTGCTGATTGAATTTAATAGCGTGCTTTTAATCGCACCGCTTATGGAATTGAAATTACGGTCGACCCTTTCCTTTCCCGTATTCCTCAATGCTTTTAATCGCACCGCTTATGGAATTGAAATTTGGAATGTAGAAGTGAAGATTGTCATCGAGAGCGGACTTTTAATCGCACCGCTTATGGAATTGAAATAAATAATTATATATGCCCCGATCTCCGGAAATCCATCTTTTAATCGCACCGCTTATGGAATTGAAATCAAGGCTTCTGCGAACGCCTTCTGCTGCCTGTTAATCTTTTAATCGCACCGCTTATGGAATTGAAATTTGGGTGCTGGAGCATCACTAAAGATGGAGAACGCTTTTAATCGCACCGCTTATGGAATTGAAATGAGTAACCCTCAACGCGGCTGACGGTCAGAACGCTACTTTTAATCGCACCGCTTATGGAATTGAAATTTGTGTTTAAAGGGGCATCTGGAGTTAATGCTATTAATCTTTTAATCGCACCGCTTATGGAATTGAAATTCGTGTAGTCCATGTAGCTGCCCGGCTCCATCACGCTTTTAATCGCACCGCTTATGGAATTGAAATGAAAGACACAATTCACCTTGATCCACGGCCTGGTGCTCTTTTAATCGCACCGCTTATGGAATTGAAATATAATTTACACTGAGCGAAAAGAGGGAGTACTACCGTTTAATCGCACCGCTTATGGAATTGAAATGGAGCTGTCAGAGATGCTGGGCGTGAGCAGATCGGACATTTAATCGCACCGCTTATGGAATTGAAATTGATGTCCATCAATTTTCTGGATAACCGGCTAATTCATTTAATCGCACCGCTTATGGAATTGAAAGTTTATAATAAGTAAAGAGACATATGAACCTTACGGACTTTTAATCGCACCGCTTATGGGATTGAAAGAACATAATGGTTTCAACATTATTCGAAATACTCCGCCTTTTAATCGCACCGCTTATGGAATTGAAAGACAGGAATATCCAATAAATTCAAAAAGAGATCTGATCCATCAATATTCCATACAAACCATTTCGATTTTGGATCAACCCTAAAAGTTGTGGAGGGATTTTAAAACCTTTACCTTTGTATCCATGAAGACAGGATACGAGTTATTGTTGCCCCAGGGCATGACAGACTACTTTGAGGTAGTAGAGGTTGAAGAGACTGGCAAGATTATCATTTTACATCTGGAAGAAAAGAGTTTATCCCCATCGGAGGTACCGGATAGAAGTTTCATCTCCAAAGGTTTTTATCCTGCTGTTGACATTCATGATTTTCCGATCAGGGACAAGGGTTGCATCTTGCGGGTTCGCCGTCGCCGCTGGCAGGACAAGCAAACGGGTGATCCCTACATGCGTGACTGGGCTGTAATAGCTGACGGCACTCGCCTGACCCGCGAGTTCGCCGCTTTTTTAAAAGAACTATCTCGATAGTGAGCCGGTCAACTGTACCACCTTGGGTAAATTCTTCCATCTGGATGGTAAAAGGCTTGAAGAATGGTATAGGTGCCATCTTTCCGGTTTTCACCAGTGGAGGGCACGCGAACACGCCGGGGACTACCTGCTTTTCCCCGAGAATATAGGCCCCTACCTGAGTATCGATGAAACTGCTTTGAGTTATGACGAACTCTATACGATTGTCACCAACAAGGAAGCAAAGGGCCGTAAAGGTTCTGTTGTAGCCATTGTTAAGGGAACATCGGCTGAAACGGTGATAAAGTATCTGGGCAAGATGCCTGCCAGCAAGCGCAGGAAGGTGAAGGAAATAACCCTGGACATGGCAGCCAACATGGAACTGATCGCCCGGCGGTGTTTCCCCGCGGCGAACCTTGTTACGGACCGTTTCCATGTCCAGAAGCTGGCAGTGGAAGCCCTGCAGGAGATGCGTATTGCCTACCGGTGGGAAGCCCTTGAGCTGGAAAACAGGGAAATGGAGACCCATACAACTTGACAATGGAGACACCCACAAACAACTGTTGGCCAGGAGCCGGTATCTGCTTTTCAAGGCGGAAAACAAGTGGACCCCTTCCCAGCGTGTCCGGGCAGAAATCCTGTTTCATTATTACCCCAGCCTTGAAACAGCCTACAAGCTGACAATGCAACTTAAAGGCATTTACGAGCATACTGCCGACAAGAGGTTTGCCTTGGGACGACTGGCCAGATGGTATGAAGCCGTTGAACAATCCGCCTTCAAGACCTTCAATACTGCCAAAAGAAGTATAGCTGCCCATCTTCCGCTGAATCTTTCAATGCCAAGATAAAAGCTTTCAGGGCTACATTAAGGGGTGTAAAGCATATTCCCTACTTTTTATTCAGGCTTACTAATATTTATGCATAGTCCACAAGAATCCGGATTGATCCGATAGAAGTTTTACAAATGTTGTGCAAATTAGAAAAACAAAAACGCTATCAATCTATTTATCAGATTAATAGCGTTTTCATTTGCGGTATGGACGGGACTCGAACCCGCGACCCCCTGCGTGACAGGCAGGTATTCTAACCAACTGAACTACCACACCGTTCGCATTGCAAATCGTTCTCGATAGCGAGTGCAAAGGTAGTTATATTTTTAAAACCTGCAAATATTTTGCCGTATTTTTTCACTTTTTCTTACACTCATCACAGAAACTGATTACTGCGTATTAGCTCCCTGTCCCGGCTTTAACCATTGATCGAACCACCGGAAAAACTCACGCTGAAACAAAATTCCGTTCTGCGGCTTGGAAATCCAGTGATTTTCATCGGGAAAGACCAGCATACGCGAAGGAATATCCCGCAATTGTGCCGCGTTGAATGCCATCATTCCTTGTGACGCCAGGATCCGATAATCAAGCTCGCCGTGTGTAATCATAATGGGTGTATCCCATTTATCCACAAAGCGATGCGGAGACGTAGCGTATGTTTTCTGTGCTACAACATTTAATTTATCCCAGAACGGTCCTCCCATATCCCAGTTGGCAAACCACATCTCTTCGGTCTCGAGATATTGCGCTTCCAGATTAAAAATTCCCGCATGCGACAAGAATGCTTTAAACCTCTTGTCGTGATTACCGGCAAGCCAGTAAACGGAAAAACCTCCATAACTTGCCCCGGTACAGCCTAAGCGGGTTTCATCAACATACGGTTCTTGAGCGAGAGCATCGATGGCGGAGAGATAATCTTTCATGTTCTGCCCACCGTAATCACCGCTGATCTGTTCGTTCCATTCCTGTCCGAATCCCGGCAACCCACGACGGTTGGGCGCCACAACAATATATCCATTGGCGGCCATCATTTGCAGGTTCCACCGGTAAGACCAGAACTGGCTTACCGTGCTTTGAGGACCGCCCTGGCAATACAACAATGCCGGATAAGTCTTTGTAGAATCGAAGTCAGGCGGATAAACTATCCAGGTCAACATCTGTTTTCCGTCAGTAGTCTCAATCCAGCGCTCTTCCGTTTCGCCCATGGTCAGCTGCTCCAGGATGTGTTTGTTCTCAAACGAAATTTCAGTGGCTTGCCCGTTGGTAAGTTCAACGGAGTATATCTCGTCGGGTTGCGACATGGAATGGCGTTTTGCTATAAGCTTTCCGTTTCCAAGCGCAACGGATGCATAGTCGTGCTTGCCTTTGGTTATTGGCGAAATCTGTTTCGACCGGATATCGGCAGAGAACAGCTGCGTTTTGGCTTCAACGCAAGCCACCAAATAAAGGGTTTTATTATCCGTGTTCCAGACAAATGCATCGGTATTGTAGTCGAAATTCTCCGTCACATACGTCTTATCACCCGTTGCCAGGTCCATCACAAACAGCCTGTTTTTATCGGCCTCATATCCGTCACGCTCCATGCTTTGCCAGGCAAGTTTTGAACCGTCGGGCGAAAACTGCGGATTCACATCGTAACCCATCATTCCTTCGGTCATGTTTGTTGTTTTTCCGCTTTCCACATCGTAAAAAAAGATATCGGAATTGGTGGAAACGGCGTATTCCTTTCCTGTTTTTTTACGGGAGGTGTATGCGATGGTTTTCCCGTCGGGGCTCCAGGCCAGTTGTTCTATCCCGCCAAAAGGCAGCATGGGGGCCTCATAAGGCTCATCCTGGAGTAAATCAATAATGTTCGATACTTTATCGTCGCTGAAATCAGCCACAAACGTGTGCGGGATTTCTTCCACCCAACTGTCCCAATGCTTGTACATCAGGTTATCCACGATCCTGCCCGATGTCTCCGGCAAATCGGGATGCTTATCTTTTATGGCCTCCCCCACTTTTACGTTCTTGATGAACAGCACCTTTTTATTGTCTGGCGAAAAAACAAAACCAGTTATTCCTTCCTCCACATCGGTTATCTTTTTCATTCCGCTACCGTCGGGATTCATGATCCATATTTGTGATGTCCCGCTTTCGTTGCTTATGAACGCGACCTTCTTCCCCCCCGAGATCCATTGCGGATTGCTCTCTCTGGCATTGGTGACTGTTAATTGTTTTTTATCGCTCCCATCAGTATTCATCACAAAAAGTTCGGGATTGGTCTTGTTCTGTTTAATATCGACGTAGGTAACCTGATAAAGTATTTTCGACTTGTCCGGAGACACTTCCACACTTCCTATACGTCCAAAACTATACAAAACCTCCGGGGTTATTAACCCATTCTCCACTTTTATTTTTGATCTCCCTATAGCTTCCCCCAGGTTCTTTGAATCAGTATCCGATTTCTGTTCGTTGTTACATGAGAGTAACAGTCCAGTCGTTGCCATTACCATAATAAAAAACGATTTTAGTTTCATAGAATACTTGTTTTTTGCCATTTGATTTTTAATCTGAAATCTTTTCAACAATTCTCCCATCCATCATATGAATGGTTCGATCTGTAATGGATGCCAGTTGTTCGTCATGTGTTACAATGATAAACGTTTGATTTAGCTGGCTGCGAAGTTCAAAAAACAATGAATGCAGTTCGGCTTTATTATCGGTATCAAGGCTTCCCGAAGGCTCATCGGCAAAAACGACTACGGGATCGTTTATCAGTGCGCGGGCAACTGCCACACGCTGCTTTTCTCCTCCGGATAGTTCAGCAGGCTTGTGTTCCATTCGTTCACTCAGCCCCATCATAGCCAAAAGTTTTTTTGCTTTTTTCTCCGCCGCACCCTGCTTCATGTTACCGATCAGTGCGGGTATCATAACGTTTTCCAAAGCCGTAAATTCCGGCAGAAGTTGATGGAACTGAAAAACAAACCCGATATTCTTGTTACGAAAATCCGCAAGTTTTTTCTCGCTGAGTTTACTCAGGTCGTTGTTGTCAATCATTACCTTTCCGGAATTTGCCTTTTCAAGTGTGCCCATAATCATCAACAGCGTGGTTTTTCCTGCACCGCTGGGACCCACGATCGATACGATCTCCCCTTTACCCACTTCCAAATCAATTCCCTTCAACACCTGAAGGTCACCAAAACTCTTCTGTATCTTTTCAACCTTTATCATTCGAAACATTATTTCTAAATCCTGTGCGAAGATAGCAAATTACTCTGTCTTATTGAATTTAATAGGATTACAAGAAAAAATCGTTAGTATTTATTAACTAAACCTCACTGTCAGATAGCTGCAGCATGGCTTATATTTGCATAGCAACTCGCGATGTGGACCGGCAGCTAAAGGTTATCGGGTTGCTTTATCAGAAAAAACGATCACAAATGAAAAAACTGTTTGAATTCAGGGAAGAATATACAACAGGGGAACTAAATGAGACTGAAGTGAAAGCCAATCCAATGGAACAATTTCAGCAGTGGCTACAGGCAGCTATCGACTCAGGGGTCCCGGAAGCAAACGCCATGACTATTGCAACATGCACCGCAAGTGGAAAGCCCTCCGCCAGGGTAGTGCTGTTAAAAGAAATAAATAAAAACGGATTTGTGTTTTTCACCAATTACCTTAGCCGGAAAGGCAGGGAGTTACTCGAAAATCCGTTTGCCGCACTTGTTTTCGACTGGCATTCCATTGAACGTCAGATCCGCGTTGAAGGACGGGTAGAAAAACTTTCCGCCCTTGACTCCGATGTTTATTTCAATGAACGTCCCCGCGAGGCACAAATCGGAGCATGGACCTCACCGCAAAGCAAAATATTGGGGAGCCGTGAGGAATTAGAACAACTACAAGCCTCTTTCGAGAAAAAATTCAATGACCTGGAAATTTTCCGCCCGTCGTATTGGGGTGGCTTTATCCTTCTCCCTACAACCATCGAATTCTGGCAGGGACGTCCCGGCCGTCTGCACGACAGGCTTGTATACTACCGGACTGAAGAGGGTTGGACGTTACACAGGCTGGCACCATAACGCAGTTTTTCCCCGATTTAAAACTTTTCAGAACAAATCATAAATTTCTCTAATTAGGGTCTACTGAATAATTGATATTTATGCTGATAATCAGCAAATTAATCGTCAAAATATTTGCATAACTGCAAGAAATTGAGTACTTTTACTCCATAAACCTTGCATTTTATGATACGATACAAGAGTTCCAGACAGCTTTCAATATCCGAGTTCAAGATACCTTTCGAGGCAAAACTGGATGAGAATAACCGGTGGGTTGTTCCATCAAAAAAGTTCCCTGGGAAGAGTTTGCCCGGCTTTACTACAAGAACTTCAAGAGCAACCGGGGTACACCCACAAAGGATGCAAGACTTGTGCTGGGAATGATCATCATCAAGCACATCATGAAGACGGACGACCGCGGCGTGATCGAGATGATCCAGGAAAATCCCTACATGCAATACTTTCTTGGACTCGAGGCCTTCACCTATGAACAGGTAATGACGCCGTCACTGCTGGTATCCATCAGAAAGCGAATCGACCTGGATGTCTTTGAATCATTGACGGACGGATGACCTGATAAGAAAAGGGTTGAAACTGAAAGCCGGGGTAAAACCGGAGGAGATTGACCCAGCTATCAAGTATCCCACCGATCTGGATCTGTTGAACGAAAGCCGCCAAAAGGCAGAAGAGCTGATTGATGAGTTGTGTTTGAAACTGGATGTTAAAGATAAACCCCGCACATACAGAAGGGTTGCCCGCAAGGAGTTCCTGAATGTGTCGAAGATGAAGAGAAAGCCTGCGAACGTTTTACGAAAGGCAATACGCAAGAAGATCAACTACCTGAAGCGGGATATACGGAATATCAACAAGATGCAGAACACCACAAAGGATAAACCGATTCCTTTCGACCGGCGCCAACTGAAATATTTTTTTGTCATCCAGCACTTGCTGGCACAACAGGAGACCATGTACAGGAAGAAGAGCCATCAGGTAGAAGATCGCATCGTGAGCATTCATCAGCCACATGTACGTCCCATTGTCCGAGGCAAGGCCAAGGCCAAAACGGAATTTGGCGCGAAGACAAACATCAGCCTGCTGGATGGATATGCCAGGGTGGATCATCTTGACTGGGATGCCTTTAACGAGGGGCAGGATCTTCAGGCACAGGTTGAACGTTTCAGGGAGCTGACAGGGAAATATCCGGAGCTGGTTCAGGTGGACAAGATATATCTCACGCGGGAGAACCGTCGTTTTTTGAAAGAGAAAGGAATCCGGTACACCGGGGATCCACTGGGACGAAAGCCGGCAAAAGAGATCAAGAGCAGATACCAAAAACGTAAAGAGCGACGAGAAGCGGCGGAACGCAATCAGGTTGAAGGAAAGTTCGGTCAGGGCAAGCGTGGATATAATATGAATAATATCCGTGCCAAATTGCCCACGACGTCAAGCAGTTGGATAGGGGCTATCATTTTTGTGATGAACCTGATCCGGCACATGAGGGATATTCCTCTGTCTCTTTTTGTTTCGTTTGTGTCGAAAGTGATGAAACTGAAAAATATAAACATTTATCCAGTCAAAGCACAAATGAAATTTTGTGCCTGAGTGGAATTATTCAGCAGACCCTATGTAGAACAAGAAATCGAATGAATAAACCTTGTTTATTTCTTCACCGATTTAATTTTCGCAAAATACATCGCGAACGAGCGATACAGAAAGTGCGTCCATTTTCCGAAGGGGACAATGATTAGTGCCCATTGCATCAATACTGTTAAATGAATAATATACAACCACTTGCTGGTTTCAAGGATATTAAAATCGATAAATAAACGTACAAAAAACGCCGTTAACCCCATCAACATTAACCAAATTACAAAAAACCAGTCAGATGGTTTGGAGTTTTTAGTCAACGTTTGCTTCTTCTGAATGCGATCTTTCACAAAATCCGCCGTGATGATAAAAATAAAGGCGCTCTCCAGATATCCAAGAACAATTACAAAAAGGTTTTCGGTACTGAACCAATTCAAAAATACCGTTGTAAACAGCAACGCCAAGTAAGCAAATACCAAAATCATGTGTTCTAGCCACCGGAAATGGTTGCCGTCGCAGTCCCTGGCTCGTTTTTGTGTAAACATGTGCACGAAAAGATCATTCAAGGCGGTAAAATAAGTCTTGAACGGCACTTTCACTCCTGCTTTCACCACAGTGAAGTACCACATACGAAGCAAGTTAGGAATAAATATCACTACAAAAACAGTGGCAATAGCGGTTCTTTCAAACATATGTCCCAAATGAAGCAGCCTTTCCAGTTCCCAATTTACCGAATTGGCAAAGAACAATACACCCGCAAACACCAGTACCATGGTAGTAAGAAATGCCGGCAGGTATTTATAAAACAAGCCCGAAAGCCCTGTCCAATCGTATTTTGCCGTGAGCCAGCGACGCAAAGACATCATCAGTTCACCGGGATTTGCCGTTTGCGGACAGTGGGTGGTGCACTCGCCGCAATAGTAGCACTCCCAAGGTTTCAGCGATTTCTTTATCTCATCTTCCAGTCCCAAGGTACTCAGCCGGACCATTTCGCGGGGAAAAGAATCGTCGGTAGTCGATAATGAACATATGGCCGTGCATGTTCCGCAATTGTAACAGGCGTTGAAGTTTACGGAGCCGTATTTTTTCAGCTGTTCCGAAAAGGTTGGATTTAATTTACTTGCCATTATTTCACCAGTTTATACGAATAATACTCATCCCTATCGTCAATTTCTCCGGTTGCCACAATTCCGTACTTGACCAGCGACATCAGGTAATACATAACATCGTGTTTAGGCATTTGCAGCTTTTCCGATAGTTGAGCAATGGTCAGTTCTTCCTCTTTCAAGGTGTCGGTTATCGCTCTTTTTATCCGGTTGAATTCTTTCAGTTCTTCTTTTACGTGTTCGGCGACACCCTGTTTTTCCCGAAGGTATTTGGCTGTTTTTCCTGCTTCTACTTCCATCGTTTTTTGCTTTTTATCTAACTGATGACCTATACCAAGGCATCGATCATACTCATTATTTCCTCACTCGAGTAATTGACCAGGTGAATGGCATCGGGCGGACAAACCGGCGCACACATGCCGCAGCCTTTACAAACCGAGTTATTGACCACCGCCACCTGCTTTCCGTTGATTTTCTTTTGTTCGATAGCATCGAAAGGACAGGCTTCGGCACATTTTCCACACCACGTGCATAACTCGGCATTCACTTCGGCCACAATCGGCTCCGTTTCAAGCATACCCTTGCTGATGTACGAATAGGATTTTGTCGCAGCTGAAAGTGCTGAATTCACCGATTCCACAATATTTTTGGGCCCCTGGCAAGCTCCGGCAATAGTAACTCCGTCGATAACCGTTTCCACGGGACGCAGTTTCATATGCACCTCATTAAAAAATTTGTCCCTGCCTTTCGGGAGTTTAAACAGGGTTCCGATGGAATTATCGGTTCGTGGAACCATTCCGGTAACCAGGACCACCAGGTCGGCTTCGACTTCCAACTCCTTGTTTTTTGTCAGCACATCCTTAACCTTCACTTTGGTGATGCCATTCTCGGCGTAGACCTGTGGTGGGGCATCTTCAAACGATTGCAGGTAGATATCGCCTTGCTGTAATGACTCGGCATACAGCAATTCCTGTTTCCCATACGTGCGGATTCCGCGGTTGAAATGGAAGTTATAAATGTTGTTGAATTTCTTTTTGGCCTGAATGGCTGCGTGAATGACCGACGTACAACAATAACGCGAACAGTATTTGTTTTCCCCATCAATCTGCCGGCTTCCCACACAGTAAATATAAGCTATACGACTAACTCTCTTCCCTTTATACTCCAGAAATTTTCCAGAAAACGAATCTATCAGGTGCTTGAAATCAGGCAGCGTGATCACGTTCTCATACGATAAAAATCCGAATTCCCCTTCTTTTGGTAGATAGGAGTCGAAACCGGTGGCAACCACTACGGAGCCGACGTTGAACTCCATGGTTTCGACCGGATCTCCTGCTTGGTATGGCCGCTTACGGACTTTCAGCGTAAAGTTTCCAATGCTACCTTTCGAAGAAATCACTTCCGATCCGGTAAGAATGGTCACGTTATCACGCTGTAGCAAATCGGAATAGATGCGACGGGACAAATCGTCCCCTCTTTCATCCGACATGGCCAATGAACCCCACGTGGCGGCATGTCCGCCTACCCGGATTTCCTTCTCGATAAGAATCACCTGCGTGTTTTTATCGGAAAGTGTTGCGGCGACCTTCATGCCGGAAATTCCCGCCCCGATAACGGCAATGGTTTTCTCCGCTTCAAATTGGTTGGGATACAAGGGCTCCGCATAACGCGATTTGGCTATTGCCGCCTTAACCAGGTGAATGGCTTTTTCGGTAGCTCCGTTTTTATCGTTTGAATGTGCCCAAGATGCCTGCTCACGGATATTGGTGTGGACGTAAGTGTATTTATTCAAATCACCTCGTTCCGTAACGTTTCTAAACGTCACCAAATGTAACTTCGGCGAGCAAGAAGCTACAATGACCCCGTCCAGGTTATGCTTTTTAATGTCCTCAACCATATCGTTCTGATTGGAATCGGAACAAGCGAACACGGTTGTTTTGGCCAAAGCCACTCCTTTGTCGTTCTCCACCGCCTGACGCACTCTTTCTACATCTACATAATCGGAAATATTTCCTCCGCAGTGGCAAATGTATACGCCTATTCTTTCTTTCATGGCTCCTGGTGTTGAATTAAATAACTAATGGCTTCAGAAGATGCGGAGCCTGCCGAAAGAATGGAATCGGGAATATCCATGGGTGCGGAAGCTGTCCCGGCAACAAAAACACCGTCAATATTGGTTTTGGAAGGGCTTCCCAATAAATCGTCCTGCGCTACAAAATGGAACGGGTCTAATTTCAGTTCGTCACGACCAAACATTTTTCCAACCGTAGGATTGGACTTCACCCCGACAGAAAGCACTACCATATCGTGTTCGGCCTCTTTCACCACCCCCTCGTTGATGTCCTCATAACGAAGGATAAGGTTGCCGTTTTCTTTTTCGGTTATTTTCCCGATTTTACCTTTTACAAAATTTACACCCATACCCTTGGCCTGCTGGTAAAACTCTTCAAATCCTTTTCCGAATGAGCGGATATTGATGTAGTAAATCGTCACGTCTGCCATCGGCAACGCACCCATCAACAACTGGGCCTGCTTGATGGAATACATACAACAGATCTGCGAACAGATGGGATTTCCAACGGTAGCATCGCGCGAACCGGTACAGAGCACGTAAGCAATCCTATCGGGGACTTTTCCGTCACCAGGACGTAAAATCGTATTGTACGGACGTGTAGGCGCAATCTCGCGCTCCATTTGCATGGACGTAATCACGTTTTTGTGTTGCCCGTAGCCGTATCGCGGTATCTGAAGCGGATCGAACAGATTGAAGCCGGTGGCCAGAACAACCGTTCTGACATGCAGTTCATAATATTCGGTCTCCATCGTGAAATCGATGCAATGCGTGGGACAAACTTTCTCACATGCACCGCAGAGCGTACAATTCTCAATATCGATTGCTGCAGCTTTGGGGTTGGCGATGCTAAAAGGAATAAACGCCGCCTTTCGGCCAATCAACCCCGATTGATACTCATCGCGCACACTCACCGGACAGGCTCTTTCGCACAACTGGCAAGCCGTGCAATCCTCCACACGCACATAGCGCGGTTTTTTCGTTACCTGAGCCGTAAAATCGTTTTTTGATTTTTTGACAATAGCAGTCACTTCACTCTCCGTGAAAATGGTAATGTTTTTATGCCGGGCAATTTCCGACACTTTGGGTGTAGTGATGCAGGCCGAACAGTCCAGTGTGGGAAAAACCTTGCTCAGGAGGATCATTTTTCCTCCTAGCGAACGGTCTTTCTCCACAAGCAACACCTTATAACCGGTGTTGGCCAGGTTAAGCGCTGCTTCTCCTCCGGCAATCCCGCCTCCCACAACCAACGCGTCGTAATGGAGCATTTTTCTTTCTTCGTTCATCGAAATCTATGCGTGTAATGTTTTAATCAGATAGTCGTTGAAGCTGCGTATTTGCTTCACGAAAGACTCGCTGCATACCGAACAGATGGCTGCCATACGCAAGCGTGCCGGATCGATGCCCGATTCTTTCATTTTGTCGTGTGTGACCGAAACCACGTTTCCGGTTTTCTCGGTACAGGTCTCTCCAAAGACACAATCGCTTCCATCGGCAGCAATAAACACGCCGTCGAAACCTTTTTCATAGGCATGCAAGATCCAGCTCGGTTTTATTCCGCTCGAACAAGGAACGGTAATGGTATAAACCGTTGGAGGGTAATGCAACTTGAGCAATCCCGCCATATCAATGGCGGGATCGGATATTTTCTCCGTAGAAAAAACCAATATCTGGGCGTTCTTCTTCATTTCGAAGCAAAAGTTTATTTTTTCTTCATGTATACTTTGAAGTATCCGTTTTCTTCCACCGCACCCAGGTACTCATGACCTTGCTTGCCGCACCATTTCGGAATATCCACCTTGGTTCCCTCCATCGTTTGAATGGAGGGTGCCTATGGCCTTTTTAGCTTCCAGTAACGGGCCTGGACAAGCTGTACCCCGTGCGTCTACCGATTTTGCTACTGTCAATGCTTTTAATTCTTCTGTTGTCATAATTGTAGTATTTTAATTATCAATATCTTGATGATTTTTATTAGAAAGTCAATACCTGATCTGAATCGATAACCCATTCCGATAATGCCTGCATTGTTGATTTTTCGGCGCCTTCGAAATAGGGCCTGTTTTTATACACACCGCATCTTGCCATGCAAGTTCCGCACACTTTAACGGAGATACCCAATTTGATCAGCCCTTTGAGCATCGCGCTTAAATCCTGGTCATAAGAAGCAGGAGGTTTGCATTCTTCGCGAGCCATATCAACGGCATCGTTCATCAGAAAAATCCTTACCGACTGGCCGCTCCTATGTAATGTTTCCGCCAGTCTTAGTCCATTCCAGATTATATCGGTCCCGTCGTAGGGATTTTGGTTGTATATGATTAGAATTTTTTTCATTATCGCCAACTTAAATAAACCATTGCATACTGCTTTCTCCGGCATCGGCGACAATCATCTCCTCTTTCTTGAAACCCATCAGGTTCATCGACATTTCACAAACCGTAATTTCCACACCCAGCTCGGCAGCTTCTGCAAACATCGCATCAAGAGGCATCACATTTTGTTTCTTCATCAGTCTTTTAATCATCACTGGCCCCATACCGCACATGTTCATGTTCGATAGCTTCAGTTTGTTGCGTCCTTTGGGAAGCATCATCCCAAACATTTTCGAGATTAGGTCTTTTCCTTTTGCCTTTTTTCGGGGATCACGCAACGCAGACAATGCCCAAAAAGAGAAGAAAAGTTTCACTTGTGTATCCATAGCTGCTGCAGCCAGGGAAATAATCATGGCTGCCAGAATCTTATCCATATCCCCCGATACGATGGCAATAGATAACTGGTCTTTACGGGAATCTTCGAGCCTGCCGGCTTTTGCCTTCAGGCTTTCCAGTTCCGCCTGGAGCTTTTCCAGGGTCAGGGCATTAATACTTTCCATTTAAAAAGATGTTTTTGAGTGAATTAACCGGAAGCAAATTAAGGATATATTTCTTTAATTATTTGTTTTTTCGGGGTGAACATTCTTACAATATTTTGTGATATATGTCACATTTTTATCTACTTTTGCAGTATGAAAAACGAATGCATCGATTGTGCCTGTGTGATGAAATCATCGAGCACCTTAAAAAACTGCCAGCTTGAGATGCTGGAGAATAACCACGCGGTGGTAAAATTCCGCAAAGGGGATTCCATCATCAAACAGGGTGTTTTCTCCACAAACGTTATCTTCCTCCGGAAAGGACTGGTAAAAATTCACGTCACCGGGCCCTATCGCGAACAAAGACAAGATAAATCAGTACAGCGTCACGGCAGTATTGGACTCGGAGGTTTGTTTTATCGACATTGAAGTGTTTAAACGGGTGCTGGAAGAAAACAGGGATTTCTCTTCCTACATCATCATGGAATTGTCCAAAAGCGAGCTGGAGGCTTACCGCCGATGTGCCAACCGCACGCAAAAACAAACGCGTGGCAAGCTTGCCGACGTATTGCTCGACTTTTCCGAAACTATTTTTAATTCGGATGAATTTGTCCTGCCGGTTTCACAGTCGGATATCGGGAACTGGGTGGACGCAGGCAGGGAAAGCATCAACCGCGTCCTTTCGGAATTCGCTGCCGATGGTCTTATCGGCATGACGGGAAGAAACGTGAAAATACTCGACAAGAGAGTACTGAAAATGATTAGTCAAAACGGCTAGAAGAAACGGCTATTTTAGAAGATTCAACCCCTCTTTTGCCGACTGGTCGGTTGGAGAGATGATAAGAACAATATTGAAGAGACGCTGGGCATCGTTTTTTTTGTTGAGAAAATATTTTGTCCAGGCACTCATCAGTGTTGAATAGTAATCGAAAGGATACATGGTTTGCACCAGGTCAAAATATTTTTCGGCCTGTATAAAATCTTTCCGGTAGTAATAGATATTTCCCAGTGCATAATTCACTTTTGAGTTTGTCTTATCCAGCGACAATATTTTTTTATAAACCGTTTCCAGTTCATCCGTTTTCTTTTGTGCTTCCAGCGGATAACAAATTCCCAACAAGGCCTCAACGGCCTGCGGTGCTAAACCGATAGCCTGATTATAAAACTTTTTGCTGCTCTCGTAATCCTTAGCCAGGTAATACAGCCAACCGAGGCGCAATGATTTGTGGTAATCATATCCGTTCAGGACATTCAATTCGGCTATGGCATTCTGATAATCACCCGACGATTCGTATCGATAACTGTCTGCAAAAACCTGAGATGAATTCACTTGTGCTGAAACTGTTGCTGAGAACAATAACAAAAGAATAAACCATCCGTTTTTTTTATTTAAAGGTCCCATGTGAATGCAATATTTAGAAGATGATTGTTGTATTTATAGGCAAAGTAGTTGATCGCAGAATAAGCATATCCCTCTCTTTGCTGCCACTGGTATCCTGCAGACAGCATGACATCTCGGAAAAAGCAGGAAAGAGAAAGCCCGGCAATGGCCTTCACGGGATCGTACGTGTCATACACCAGAAAAGAGCGTTCGGAAACGTAATTACTGTGATTTCCCAGGCTTACGTTTCCATCGAGCCACAACTGTTTGGTTAACTTTACTCCGAGGCTCTGAGAGAATATAAGTTGAGTATCCGTCCAGGCGTCTTGGTTGCGGATGACTGCTGCAGCAGTTGTTCCGTAAAAATTGAGATTACCTGACGGATAATAAGTAAGCGATCCCTTTACCTGATACTGGTGACCACCCCCAAAACTTGAATAGGTTGCCGCAATCTCGGGTAAAGTGTACGCAAAGCGTTTGTTCAGAAATACTAGTGCAGAAAATGCCGAAACGGATTTTCCGCCTGAAGTTGTGAAGATTCTCCCGGTTCCCGGCCCGAATCCCTTTCCACCGCCTCCGACAGTATAAATGGCTGTTCTGTCAAACAATTCAATGAAGTAATACCCCCCTGCAACTCCCCACGAGACATTGTTTTCCGTAAAGAATTCCAATGCTCCAACCAATTGATGCTGCGTGAGCTTGTCGGTTTGTGCAAGCCCGGCGGCTGTATGCTGTTCGAAATTCGTGTTATACACTTGGTATCCGAGTTTAAATCTGGAACGGGTGGAAAGATTAAAGCCCAATCCCAAGCTCGTAAAAACCATATCTCTATATTGATTGACGGAATCGTTTCCCGCAAAACTAGAACGTTTATCCGGTGTATTGTCGTTCATCATATATCCGCCCGATAATGAAATGTAATCTACGGCCGAAGGCTTATATCCTATGGTTACCTGCGTGTGCGGCGCAAGCGATCTGGCAACGATAGCTGCGTTTTCTTTCTGTCCGCTTAACAGATAGGAGTAGTAAAGACTTTCCTGCAAAATCGGGTCATCGGGGGTTTCGGCGAGCGTCTTTCTGTAGAATTCTGCTGCCTTCGCATAATTTTTCAGTTCGTAGTAGGCAATGGCGGTCCGGTAATTGAGGTAGTAAAAATTAATATGTTGCTCACGGGCCTTCTTACCCGTTTCTATCAGGTTTTTGTAATCCTTGTTGAGGTATTGCTGATATGTGAGGCTGTCTAATTCTCTGCGCAGGCTGTCCTGAGCAACAACCGAAGCCACAACCATGACTATAATTAACGCACCGATGTTTCTTTCCGGCGGTTTTTAAAATGAAACGATACCGTATTTGTTTGTGTCAGGTAAACAACTTTTTCGGGAAAATGCATGTTGTCCACCTCCACCAATTCCGACCGGTACTTAATGCGAGTGAAAATGACAAACGGAGCCAGCAGGTCCTGGATCCACCTTGTTCCAGCAGGATGCTCTTTCGTCAGGGGAACAAAGTCCTTCACCGGAATTTCTTTTTCACTGGAAAGCAAGAGTTTAAAGCAGCTCCGATAAAAAAGATACAACGGTGACGATTTTTTTCCTTCGAAATCAGTAAAATAGAACATTGTGCCGTCGTTCTCCAGGTAAGCCGTCGATTTTGTTTTCCGGCAATGTATATACGTTTTGTTATAAGCATCCGTAGCTACCGCCCACAAGAAATCTTCCCCGTTGTATTTTACACGCAACCGTTTTCCCGGTTTAACCTCAAATGCGTCAAGCAACAGACCCGATGCCACTACATTCCAAGCGGTTGAATTTTCCTGCGGAACCTCACCGATACGGAGCACCTGTTTTTCCTTTTCTTTTTCGAAAAAATACCCGATTGGATACGGATAGGTTACCGCACCGATTTCCGGTGTCAGCTGCACTTGAAAATGAAGATGAGGCTCCGGAGAGCGTCCCGAATTGCCACATGCGGCGACGACGGTTCCTTTCGTCACAAAATCGCCGGTACGAACCTTGAAACTGTCTTTCTTCAGGTGACTTATCTGTGTATATAATCCGTTTAGATGATTAATAATAATTGTATTGCCCCAATTTTTCCGTGTGTCAACCTGGTTTATCTCATTGTCTCCGGCAATGTTGCTGATTGTATAGACATAACCGTCAGCAGGAGCAAGAACCGGTTTGTTGTAACAGTAGAAATCTTCTTTCTGCTCACACCTGCCAAAACAGGTACTCTCCCCTTCATCCGTTATCACAAAGTCAAGCGCTTTTCCCCAGTCGCCCAAATGCGTGATGGACTGACCGTCCACTTGTCTAAAAATGGAAGTTGCATCTTAAACAAGGTTTCCTGTCCAAAACGTTGCATGTAGTTTACATTCTTGTACACCGTCTTTTCGGGATCATAATATTGTATATAGGGGAAAATAAAGAACCGGTTCAGGCTTCGCTGCCTTAAAATGAACAGTAGCAATATCGACAAAAGACTGAACGACAAGGTGTATGACGACAATCCCATACCTAAAATAAGGTTTTCGACACCTGTATAAAAAAGGAAAAGCACCGGAGTAAGCCCTACGACCAGCAAGTAACTGTACGCATTGGGGATAATAAAGAAACTGCCGATAGCCATTCCCCAGAAAATATAGTTCACTCCGGCCAAGTTTTGGGTTAGCTGCTGAATATCCACTCCCATCATTTTGCTTGTCACAAAAGCGAAGAAAAATCCCAGAAAAGCCACCGTCGATTTAATTCTCGAATGAAACAGCAACGCAATTACGACAATCGTCCCAACTAAAATGCTGTCGGTAAAAAAAATTGAGGCCATCGTCTTTAAGTAAAAATAGAGCATCTGCGGGATTTCGGTATTATCGAAAAAGTGCACGGCATTATACCAGGGAACTTTCATCTGT
>JALHIE010000180.1 GCA_022840285.1 Porphyromonadaceae bacterium | reverse complement strand
CGTGCAATGTTTCTGCGTTTTTCTCTTATCGAACCTGAATTGTCGAGCGGAGTAGTGGTGTGATAAATCTTCGTTTGAACCAAGTCTGCCTGTTCAGCTTCCAATCTCTCTTGCAAATCTTTATCGGACAATTCTTTGTATTCTTGTTTTTTTGATTTCATGCCTTACGAATTAATTTTGTGGTTGTTCATAATCTCTTCTGACAACGAATTTTGTCGTAACCGGCAATTTCTGAGCTGCCAAGCGGAGAGCTTCTTTTGCCACATCGTACGGCACACCTTCGATTTCGAAAATTATTCTTCCGGGAGTAACAGGAGCCACGTATCCTTCCGGATTACCTTTTCCTTTACCCATACGTACTTCAGCAGGTTTCTTGGTAATTGGTTTATCGGGGAAGATGCGTACCCAAACTTGTCCTTGGCGTTGCATATAGCGTGTTACGGCGACACGGGCAGCCTCTATCTGATTGCCGGTGATCCATTTTGATTGTAACGATTTAATCCCGAACGAACCGAATGCCAACTGATTACCGCGACCGGCGAAGCCTTTCATACGGCCTTTCTGCTGTCTTCTAAACTTTGATTTTTTCGGTTGTAACATATTGGTTTATGCGTTTTTGTTGTTATTTCTTCTGTTTCTTCTGGCACCTCTGCCTCCTTCGGGACGATTCCCCCTGTCGCTGCGTCCGCCACCGCCTTGTGAACGGTTTTCCTTGGAAGATGCAAATGAAGGCGCCAGGTCTTTTTTACCGTAAATTTCGCCCCTGCAGATCCAAACCTTGATACCGATCAACCCCACTTTGGTCAATGCTTCAGCGTGAGCGTAATCAATGTCGGCACGGAAAGTATGTAACGGTGTTCTTCCTTCCTTATACATTTCCGACCGGGCCATTTCGGCACCGTTCAACCGGCCTGATATCTGAATTTTTATACCTTCGGCACCCATCCTCATGGTGGAAGCGATAGCCATTTTAACCGCGCGGCGGTAAGCAATTTTACCTTCCAACTGACGAGCAACGTTGTTGGCCACAATAACCGCATCCAATTCCGGTTTCTTTATCTCGAAGATATTGATCTGAACATCCTTGTCGGTTATTTTCTTTAACTCTTCTTTCAACTTGTCCACTTCCTGGCCGCCTTTTCCGATAATGATTCCCGGACGGGCAGTACAGATAGTGATGGTAACTAATTTCAGCGTTCTTTCAATGACAATGCGAGAAACACTTGCTTTGGCCAGACGAGCGTTCAAATAGTTGCGAATCTTGCTGTCTTCCAGCATCATTTCGCCGTAATTATCTCCACCGTACCAATTAGAGTCCCATCCTTTGATGATTCCCAAACGATTTGCTATCGGATTTACTTTTTGTCCCATCTGCCTCTATTAATTTTGTTCTTGTTCTTTTTTGTAAGTATCTACCACAATTGTCACGTGATTTGAACGTTTGCGGATCCTGTAACCGCGGCCTTGCGGAGCGGGACGAAGTCTTTTCAGCGTAGCCCCTTCGTCAACAGAGATTGTTTTGATATAAAGTTCGCCGGTTTCGGCTTTGCGTTCGTTTTTCTGTTCCCAGTTGGAGATGGCCGAGAGCAACAGTTTTTCAACTCTTCTCGATGCCTCTTTGCTGGAAAACTTTAAAACGCCCAATGCTTTAAAAACTTCCATCCCGCGCACCATATCTGCAACGTATCGCATTTTCCGGGGCGAAGAAGGAGCATTTTTCAACACGGCTAAAGCAACCTCTTTGCGGTTTTCTTTGCGTTGT
>JALHIE010000068.1:10657-41208 GCA_022840285.1 Porphyromonadaceae bacterium | reverse complement strand
CGGGCACGACTCAACCATTGGTGGCGGTGCGTGGTTGACACAAAGCGTTATCCCCTATTCGCTGGTTTACAACTCGGTGGATGTTAAGATCAGAACGGTAAAAAACTTTGTTCAGCCTTTTGATTTTACTATTTAAACAAAAATACAAGGTATTCATAACATTTTAAAATTAACAACAATGAGATTTAACAACATTCTGGAATCAATCGGGAACACACCTCACGTACGTTTGAGCAAGTTGTTTCCCCATCACGAAGTTTGGATTAAACTGGAAAGACAAAATCCCGTAGGGAGCATCAAGGACCGTATTGCCTTGGCAATGATTGAAGATGCGGAGAAAAAAGGGATCTTGCAGCCTGGAGGAACCATTATAGAACCCACATCGGGAAACACCGGTGTCGGACTCTCTTTTGTCGGTGCCTACAAGGGGTATAAGGTCATTATCGTGATGCCCGAATCCATGTCGGTTGAACGACGTCGCCTGATCGGGCTTTTTGGCTCGGAACTGGTGTTGACACCCCGGGAGAAAGGGATGAAAGGTGCCATTGAGAAAGCCCTGGAGCTTCAATCCGGAATTCCGGGATCCTGGATTCCGCAACAGTTTCAAAACCAAGCCAATGTAACGGTTCATGCAGAGAAGACGGCAAAAGAGGTACTCGATGATTTTCCCGAAGGGTTTGATTACCTGATTACGGGGGTTGGTACGGGCGGCCACATCACGGGAGTTGGGAGAGAGCTAAAAAAGAAGTTTCCCTCTATTCAGGTCATTGCTGTTGAGCCGGCCGCCTCTCCCGTTATTTCGGGCGATAACCCCGGTCCGCATACCATTCAAGGTATAGGAGCAGGCTTTATCCCCGACACATTGGACCTGAACGTGCTCGACAGCGTCGTCAAAGTAGCCAACGAAGATGCCTTTACATATGCTCGCAGGCTGGCACGTGAAGAGAGTATTCTCGGTGGGATCTCCACCGGTGCGGCTATTGCTGCCGTGGCGCAGAAAGTGTCGCAACTGACCGAGAAAAAGCGGATATTGACGTTCAATTACGATACGGGAGAACGGTACCTGTCAGTGGATGGATTGTATTAGCGCAACCGCTGCCTCAACGGTTTTCACATTCCGGATGATTACCGATCTTTTTTTGCCGGCTTCCCGTAGCTGGCAGTCCCGCGGATGCGCCTGGATGAAGTTTAGCAGTTTGTCGAAAGCCGTTGAGCGGTAATAAGGCGATTCGGCATCGGAGATAAGGAAGAGGGTCATCCGGCCGGTCTTCAGGAAAATCTTTTCGATACCGAGTGATTTGGCAAGCCGGCGAAGCCGCACGATACGGATAAGCTCTTTCCCTTGTGCGGGGATTTTACCAAAACGGTCTTCGAGCCGTTGGGTAAAATCCATGATTTGTGTCTCGGATTCCATGTTGTCCAACTCGCGGTACATGGCTACCCGTTCGGCATCGTTGGGGATATAGGCTACCGGAAACATTAGCTCCAGGTCACTCTCTACGGTCACGTCGTCGACAAAATCCTCTTCCCTTTCGGCCTTCAGTTCCTGTTGTTCGCGGTAGAGTTCGGTAAATTCCTCCTTGCGCAATTCCTGCACGGCTTCGGCCAGGATTTTCTGGTACGTCTCGTAGCCGAGATCGGCAATAAATCCGCTTTGCTCCGCTCCCAACAGGTTGCCGGCACCCCGGATATCCAGGTCTTGCATTGCGATGTGAATGCCGCTGCCCAGCTCGGAGAAATTCTCAATAGCCTGCAGCCGTCGTCGGGAATCGGTGCTGAGTGTGTAGAGCGGTGGTGCCATCAGGTAACAGAACGCCTTGCGGTTGCTCCGGCCCACGCGTCCGCGAAGTTGGTGGAGGTCGCTTAACCCGAAGTTTTGAGCGTTGATAACAATAATGGTGTTCACGTTGGGCATATCGATTCCCGATTCGATGATGGTAGTAGCCAGCAGTACATCATACTCGTGATTCAGAAAATCGGCAATAACGGTTTCCAGTTTTTTCGGATCCATCTGTCCGTGAGCCACCGCAATGCGGATGTCTTTGACTTCACGCCTGAGCAACGCTTCCATTTCGTAAATGTTCTGTATGCGGTTGTTGACGATGAACACCTGCCCGTTCCGGCTCACCTCGTAGTTGATGGCCTCTTTCATCACCTCCACATCGAACGTGTGTACCTCCGTTTGTACGGGATAACGGTTGGGGGGAGGCGTGTTTATGGTGGAAAAATCGCGAGACCCCATCAGCGAAAACTGCAACGTTCTGGGAATAGGGGTAGCGGTCATCGTGAGCGTGTCGATATTGCTTTTCAGCTGTTTCAGTTTCTCTTTGGTGGATACGCCGAACTTTTGTTCTTCGTCTATGATCAACAGGCCCAGGTCGTTGAACTGAATGTCTTTGCCTACCAGCCGGTGAGTGCCGATGATGATGTCTATCTTGCCTTCTTTCAGCTCGGAGAGGATCTGTTTTTGTTCTTTCGCCGAGCGGGCACGGCTCAGGTAATCCACCCTTACAGGAAAATCGGACAACCTCCCGCTGAACGTCTTGTAATGCTGGGTGGCCAGCACGGTGGTCGGGACCAGCACGGCCGTCTGTTTTCCATCGGTGGCTGCTTTGAAAGCCGCACGCACGGCCACTTCCGTCTTGCCGAAGCCCACGTCGCCACACACCAGCCTGTCCATCGGGTGGTCGCTTTCCATGTCCTGCTTGATCTCTTGTGTGGTTTTTAACTGATCGGGCGTATCTTCATACATGAATGAGGCTTCCAGTTCGGTTTGCAGGTAGGTATCTCTTGAGTAGGAAAATCCCTTTTCGTTCTGCCGCTGGGCGTATAGCTTGATCAGGTCGCGGGCGATATCCTTTATTTTTGTTTTGGTCCTTTCCTTTGTCCTCTCCCAAGCACCGGAGCCTAATTTGTTGAGTTGCGGTGACTCCCCCTCTTTACCTTTGTATTTGGATATCTTGTGAAGGGAATGGATGGAAACGAAGACAGAATCGTTGTTCAGGTAGGTTAGTTTGATCACCTCCTGCACCGTTTCACCGATACGGAGGCGGACCAGCCCCGCGAACTTTCCGATTCCGTGGTCCAGGTGAACCACAAAGTCGCCTTGTTGAAGCTGGTTAAGTTCTTTCAGCGTGAGTGCAATCTTACCGGAGCGGGCCTTGTCGGATTTCAGGTTGTATTTGTGGAAACGGTTGAAAATCTGGTGATCCGTAAAGCAACAGATTTTCAACGATTCGTCCGAAAACCCTTCGTGCAATGTCTTGTTTACAGGCGTGAACGGAATGTCGTCGCCCCTGTCGTGAAAGATGGTGTTCAGTCGCTGATGCTGTTTTTCACTGTCGCTGAGGATGTAAAGGGTGTAGTTTTTTTGCAGGAATTGGTTGAGCGAATCCGAAATCAAATCGAAGTTCTTTTGAAACAACGGCTGCGGAGTGGTCTGAAACTGCAGGACGGCATCCGGGGTGTCCGTCAGTTTCGTATCGAACCGCAGGTGTGTGAACGGTTCAATGGATGACAGGAACTCTTCTTTCGTGAGCAGGTCGGCTTTAACCAGTTCCTCGTTACTGATGTCAATGCTCAGCTCATCGTTGCAGATACTTTCAACGCGGCTTTCTATCCAGCGGATATCTTCAATCCCGATAATTGTTCTCCGGGGAATAGAGTCAAAAAGCGATGCGTTTTTGTGCTTGCTTTTACCGAACTCGGGGACGATACGGATTTCAGCGAACTTCTCTACAGAAAGTTGGCTTTCGACTTCAAAGCTGCGAATGGTTTCCACTTCGTCGCCAAAGAAATCGATGCGGTAAGGCAATTCGTTCGAAAAGGAAAAAACGTCCAGTATACTTCCTCGAGTGGCGTACTGTCCGGGTTCGTAAACGTAATCCACGGCGGTGAAACCGTAAGAGTCCAGTACTTCCGATACAAAACCGGAGTCCACCTGTTCACCCACCGACAACTTCAGGGTGCTTTCCTGAAGTGTTGCCTGAGAAACCGTTTTTTCTGCCAGCGCATCGGGATAAGATACGATGAACAACGAAGAGTTGTTGTTTTGTAGACGACTCAACACTTCGGTGCGGAGAATTTCATTCGCCGGATCAATCTGCCCGTACTTGGCAGCACGTTTGTAAGCCGAAGGAAAGAAAAGGATCTCTTTCGTTCCCAGGATCTGTGTAACGTCGTGATAAAAATATCCTGCCGTTTCCAGGTCGTTGAGGATAAAAAGAAAGGTTCGCGGTTGTTTGTTATAAAGCGTTGCCGGGAAAAGCGCACGCGAAGAACCGTGCAAACCTTTTACTGAAAGTGTTTTTACTTCTTTCAGCAATTTGTTTGCCGCCGCCACATTGGGGTGAACCTCAAGGATCCGGAGCAATTGAGAGATGTCAGATACCATCGTTTATAAATTCGGTGCAAAGGTACAAAGAAATTGCGATTTTGGATTTAGGAATTATACCTGTGATTATGGTATTTTTAAGACTTCCCTTTTCGCTTTTTCACTTTAAATCTGTATCTTTGTCTTTCAAATTACAGTTCTTTCATATGCAAATGGATGCAAAGCATACTCCCGACTACATCTTCGAAGCAAGTTGGGAAGTGTGTAACAAAGTGGGCGGTATCTACACCGTTTTATCAACGAAGGCAAATTCACTCCAAAAATTATACAAAGACAAGGTTTTTTTTATAGGCCCCGATGTTTTACAACCGTCGGATAATCCCTGGTTCCAGGAAGAAAAGGAACTTTATGCCGATTGGAGAAACTTTGCACGGATAAACCAGAACCTCGAAATACGTGCCGGAAGGTGGAATGTACCCGGAAAACCCATCGTTTTTCTGATTAAGTCCGACCGTTTTTTCGAACAAAAGAACAGCATCTATTCCGAGATGTGGCTTGACTTTGGAGTAGACTCCATGTATGCCTACGGAGATTACGACGAGTCATCGATGTTCGCCTATGCTTCGGGGGTGGTTATAGAAAGTTTCTATCGGTTTCACCGGTTGGAAGCGTGCCATGTCATTGCACACTTCAATGAATGGCAGTTAGGCATGGGAGCCTTGTATATCAAGAAATATGTTCCGAAAATTGCCACACTTTTCACCACGCACGCTACCGGAGTAGGACGTTCCATTGCCGGAAACGGGCTTCCGCTCTACAATCACCTGAAAAATTATAACGGTGACCAGATGGCACGCCAACTGAATATGGTGGCCAAGCATTCCATTGAAAAGAGAGCGGCGCAGAGTGTGGATTGTTTCACCACGGTAAGCGATATCACGGCACAGGAATGTGCGCAGTTCCTTCAACGTCTGCCCGACGTGGTGACTCCCAACGGATTTGAGAAAGACTTTATTCCCAACGGATTGAACTATAGGCGTGCGCGGAAAAAAGCGCGCGAGACGCTGTTGAATGTAGCGGAGAATCTCCTGGGGCATTTTGTTCATCCCGATGCGCTACTGGTCGGAATTAGCGGAAGGTATGAGTACAAGAACAAGGGGATCGATGTCTTTATCGATGCGCTGGACAGGTTGCGCAGGATGCCTCAATTGTCCAAAGATGTGGTTGCATTTATTATGATTCCTGCCTGGATAAAGGGACCCAGGGAAGATTGGCAATCGGCTCTTTTCACGACTCATCAGTTGCAGGATGTCGAAAACGACAAGATTGTGAATTACCTGAAGTACCTGGGATTTAGTAATTCAGAGCAGGAGAGGGTAAAAGTGATTTTTGTTCCGTCGTACCTGAACGGATTCGACGGTATCTTCAATACGGATTATTACAACCTGCTTATCGGCCTGGATGTTTCTGTTTTTCCGTCCTATTACGAACCGTGGGGGTACACACCGCACGAGAGCGTTGCTTTTTCCATCCCCACGATTACGACAACCCTGGCAGGTTTTGGCGTTTGGGCAAAGAAAAACGGAGATACGGAAAAAGGATTATCCGACGGTGTGCAGGTCATTTACCGGGACGACAGCAACTATAAGGAAGTGGCAGAGGAGATCGCAACCACCCTCTACGACTTTACGCTCAAAAGTATAGATCAGGTGAATGTGCTGAAAAAAATGGCTGCGGAACTTTCCGACAGGGCAGATTGGGCACATTTTATCTCTTATTATCAGGAAGCTTATCGCAAAGCATTGCACAACTCTTTTATACGGTTATCGAAACCGGCAAGATACAAAGCCGATTAAATGGTTATATTTGCGGAAAAGAACAAAAAAAAAGACTGTTGGACGATTGGACAGTGCGACGGTCTGAAAAAATCAACATTAAAAAAATCAACATTAAACAATAAAAAATGATCATTAAAGCGAGTTATTCAAACACTCCGGTATGGCGTGATGTGCACGTACATTCTATTTTGCCGGAAGAGTTAAGGCCGTTGGAAGAAATCGCCCATAACCTTTGGTGGGTTTGGAACGAGGAAGCAAAAGATATCTTTGATTTACTGGATTACGAAGAATACGAGAAGTGTGGTAAAAATCCGGTAGCACTGCTTCAAAACTTGCGTACTGAAAAAACGGAGGAAATTATGAAAAATGCCGATCTGATGGCTAGGATAGGTCGGTTACATCAATCATACAAAAACTATATCGGCGCTCCTATCGATGCGGACCGGCCCAGCATTGCTTATTTCAGTATGGAATACGGCCTGTCGCACGTGTTGAAGATTTACTCCGGTGGACTCGGAGTTCTTGCAGGCGATTACCTGAAAGAGGCCAGCGATAGCCGGGTGGACATGACTGCCGTCGGGTTTCTTTACCGTCACGGATATTTCACCCAAGCCCTTTCGGTAGACGGGCAGCAAATAGCCAACTACGAAGCCCAAAATTTTGGCACTTTACCCATAACGCAGGTATTGGATGAGCATAACAAGCCTGTTGTCCTTGAAGTGCCTTTCCACGACAGAATCATCTATTCAAATATCTGGAAAGTATCGGTGGGGCGTATTCAGTTGTATCTGATGGATACCGATCTGGAGCATAACAGCGAGTACGACCGCTCCATTACCTACCAACTATACGGCGGGGATTGGGAGAACCGCATGAAACAGGAATACCTGCTCGGGGTAGGAGGGATATTGCTTTTGAAAAAGCTGGGTATCCGGAAAGATGTGTATCACATGAACGAGGGGCATGCGGCCCTTATCAGCGCTAAGCGGTTGCGCGATTATGTGCAGGAGGAAAAACTGTCGTTCAACGAAGCGTTGGAGGTTGTACGTGCATCCACCCTTTATACGGTACACACCCCTGTTCCTGCCGGTCACGATTATTTTGAGGAGTCGCTTATTCGGAAATACATGGAACCTCTGGTCAACAAAATAGGTATCCCCTGGTATCAGTTTATGGATATGGGACGCGACAATCCGGGCACTAACGAGAAATTTTCCATGAGTGTTTTTGCGTTGAATACCGCACAGGAATCAAACGGCGTAAGTAAGCTGCACGGTTTGGTTTCCCAGGAGATGTTCCAACCGGTCTGGAAAGCTTATTTTCCGCAGGAGCTCCATGTTGGATATGTCACCAACGGTGTTCACTTGCCGACCTGGGCAACTTCATCGGTAAAAAGAATCTATGAAAATAACCTGGGCGAGGATTTCTACCGGGATCAGTCCAATCCCGACATATGGAAAAGGGTATATGATATCAGCGATGAGGAGATCTGGGGGTTGCGCATGCACCTGAAGGAAAAGCTTGTCGATTACATCAAGAGTGAATTTGTGGACGGATGGTTAAAAAATCAGGCCGATCCCTCCCGGATCATTTCGATGCTCGATGAAATCAGACCGGGCTCTTTGATCATAGGATTGATTTAGACCGTCTGGCAAAGATACTGAACAATCCCGAGCGTCCGGTCACCTTTATATTTGCCGGCAAAGCGCATCCTGCAGATGGTGGCGGGCAATCGCTCATCAAGCACATTGTGGAAATATCGCGACGCCCCGAGTTTTTAGGGAAAATAATTTTCCTGGAAAACTACGACATGCGTCTGGCCAAACGTTTGGTTTCGGGCGTGGATATCTGGCTGAATACTCCTACGCGCTTGCAGGAAGCTTCGGGCACATCGGGCGAAAAAGCCATTATGAACGGTGTGTTGAACCTCTCGGTATTGGATGGCTGGTGGTACGAGGGGTATGTAGAAGGGGCCGGTTGGGCATTGACTGCAAAACGGACTTATGAAAATCAGGCTTTTCAGGATGAACTGGACGCGTCTACCCTTTATACCCTGCTTGAGTCGGAAATCATTCCGCTTTATTATGCTCACAACAGCAACGGATATTCACCGCAGTGGGTGAAGTTCGTTAAGAAATCGATTGCCGAGATAGCTCCGCATTACACGACCAAGCGGATGATGGACGATTACTTCGACCGTTTTTATATGAAGCTGGCCCAACGTTCGAGAAAGCTTACTGAAAATAATTATGCGAAAGCAAAGGAAATTGTTCGTTGGAAAGAGGATACCGCATCGAAATGGGATAAGATCGAAGTAATTAAACTGGAGTTTGAGCCTGTTCAGGAGGTAGATATAAATAACGGGAAAAACAAGATTTACGGCGAAGTGGTTATCGACAAGAAAGATATTGCTGCCGAGTTGGGACTGGAGTGCGTGGTGGTTGACTACGACTCAACTGCCAATAAAGTTGAATTTGTTGAAAAATACGAGTTCAACCTGCTGAAAACGGAAGGTTCCCGACTTTTCTTCCAAACCAAAGAAGCGTTAAACGACCCGGGCACACACCAGTATGCTTTGCGTATTTATCCGAAAAATCCGGATCTGCCGCACCGCATGGACTTTGCTTACGTGAAGTGGATCAGCTGAAAACGCACATTCTGATGAGCAGTATTTTAAGAAAATGCTTGTTTTGTTGTGCAAATTATGTATATGTGATACCGCTTTGGGCGTTCGGGTTGAATTATTAGATTGGCATCAACGTATCACTTTAGGGAAAGTATTGTCTGCCGCACCGCATGGACTTTGCTTACGTGAAGTGGATCAGTTAAAAAAAACGCCCCGGTCAGGGGCGTTTTTGCATTGATTACATCCACAATGAAGTTTAGTCAAGTTTACGAGAAGAACGGTCCGCACGGGTCTTGTAGCACCGCACGTTTTTTTGTTTCATGAAAATTGTGCAACCGATAACTACTCCTTTTTGCAAATTAATCAAATTGCATTTTTGTTTTCTTGCATCCTGTTTCTGAAAGGCGGGATGCCAAACTTGCTGGAGTAGGCATTCACCAAATGAGTCAGGTTATTGAATCCACAGATTTTTGCAATATCAGAGATTGAGAGGTCCGACTCCAACACCAGGTGTTGCACTTCTTCCATTTTTCGATCAAGCATCCACTGATAAGGCGTTTGATTGAAGTGCTTTTTGAAATGTCGTGTAAACGTTTTCAAACAATCGTAGTTGCATTTTTGCGCTAATTCGCTGACGTTTTTGGCATCGGGATAATGTGCCACCACACTTTCTTGAAATGAATTTTTTTTCGAGGTGTGTGGAATGAACTTTACCAGTACAATTTCTTTCCGGGGCGATGATTTTACAATGGCTCTTTTCCCGTCTGAAAAATTGAACGTACAAGTGCTTACGTCTGAAAATACATATTTATCTGCCATGACTTCTTGTGTTTATGGGTTACCTGCCTACTGCTTCCTTTACAAAAGTACCTTCATAAACCTCGCTATCCAAAATGATGCGGATGGTGTATGTGGCTGCCCTTAACGTGCCAATGTTGATCACTTCGTAACCCATTTCATTCACATCGAAATAATACTGTGCCGAAGTTCTTCCTCCGATTATCTGCACTACGGCTGTACCGGTAAAATCGGTCACAGATATGGCTACGGTTGTCTTGCCGTCGGTAGTCGCAGCTACTTCTACGCCCGTTACTCCGCGGGTTGTCCCGCCAATCCTGCTGAGTCCAATGTGCTCGGACTGATCATTTACCTTGTTTGTTTCGGTAACAGCAAAAGAAGAAAAGAAAAGCGTGCTGCAGATTAACGCCATCGTATAAAAGAATTTTGTTTTCATAGGAGTAAAATTTATTATGAATTACAGACACAAATTAATAAACAACAGACAAGAAAAACAATACCTAGGTCGAATTTTAACGGTAGGATATGGTTTAATCAATTGACAATGAGCATTATGGCAATGTCTATTTTAACGCTACCGAAAGTGCTTGGAACGATGTTTTCGGGAGGGAATACTTTAAAAATTAAAAAATTGAGCGGTATCGATCCCGTTTTCTGTCAATTTTTTCTTCAATTGCGATTTTCTTGCGCGAATACTTTCTATCGATGTATTCATAAAGGTGGATATTTGCCTGTTGTCTGCCTTGCAGACCAACAGCATCAACATGATTTTCTCGTTTACATTGAAAAGTTCCGCAGTTCCCATTGATAAGTTGGTGTATAAAGAAAATGTTTTCTCGTCGGGTATCAGGTTCTTGAGCATTTCCCTCAAATCGGATTCGGCCGTATGTAATATGTTGTGCATATTTTCGTATATCTTAGGATGGGAGGAAACATACCGTTGCGACAAGGTGTTGAAATTTTCCTGCAACGATGTAAGTCTGTTTGATATGTGCCCATAAAGCTGAATAAGCCAGTTTCTTTTGTTCGCCTCTTCTTCCAGCAGCTTTGTTTCGATGGCTAGTGTTTCTGCTTCGTGCTCCAACTGCATCAGTTTTATTTTTGCTTCGCGGCGGCTTTTTACGTTCAACATGATTAAAATTGTAGCGAACATGGCGAGCAAAAGAGCGATAATTGCAATGATCAGCGTATTCTGCTGCGATTTTAACGCGATATTTTCGGCTTCGGAAAGGTCGTATTTTTTTTCCAGTTCCATGACCTGGGTATTTAACCGGTCCTTTACCGATTTTTCATACAGATCAAAAGCTTTTTGCCGGTACGTATTGGTCAAAAGGTAATTCTGCTGTTTTTCGGCAATATTGGCCACGTTCTCGTATAATAAATAATTGCTTTTATTGGCTTCATCAACAATATTTTCAAGGGCTATTTGCCCGTAAAGCATGGCACTGTCCAATTGATTCAATGTGCTGTATCGGGTTGAAATTGCATAATACAAACTGGAGAAATCAATGTCCTCTTTTTGGGATTTTGTTAGTGTTAATAATTTTTTGTCGCAATCCAGTGCTTTTTCAAATTCTTTTGTGGCTTCATAATAAACCGATTGCGCATTTAGAATAAGGTGATTTCTATCCGGAATTTTATCGAAAAATGATGACAGAGTATCTATATATTTTTTCCCCGCATCAAAATCGGTTTGACGCATCTCATTCCAATAGATAGCCAAATAGGCATCAAAGATATGTAAGGAATCGTTTTTCAGTTTAGCGTTATGGAGCGATTCCTGAAAATATTTTCCGGCCAATTCAAAATTACCGTTGTAATAATGAGTATTTCCCAAAAAGTAGTGGAGAATGTATCCGATTGCCGGATCCGGATTCTTTTGTGTGTGAAATATATGGTCAGCCTTCTTTAGAGGTTCGTATACGGTGCTGTCTGTAACTCCCATGCGGGTACGGACAATGCCCTTGTACGTGAGGGCGCGGATATAGTTGTTGCTGTAGGGCTCGTGGAGGTGGTAATAATCCACTACTCGGTTAATCAGCGAGTCGCTTGTAAATTCAAAATAGGTTTTATCGTCCGAGATTGTTTTGAGCAGGTTGTAATAAGCACGATTTTCCCGCGAAAGGGTTTGTGGATCAATGGTTTTCAGGCTGTCTGAAACAGCTTCGGGGTTCTTTTCCAACAGGTTATCCCATTGTGTAAGTATTTTGTGTATTTCACCATTTTCCCGTTCGTTGCAAGAAATGAAAAGCACCGCAGCAGCCGCAGCAATGGCAATATATATAAAACAGCGCATTTTTTTGAAATTTATTTAAGGCAAAGATAATTTTTTTTGTTGAATTTGTTTAATAAAAAGGACAAGATTCAGATTTAATGTTGGTTTTAGCTTCTTAAAGTTTGGGATGTGCTGCTTTTATGTTGAAAGTTTAAAGTTTATATATACCCATAATTTGTACCACAATCTAAGCAAGATTAAAAGTCTCAAAATAAAAATAAACCTCCCGAGAAATGAATATTTGCATTTGTTCTCAGAGGTACCCCGAATGAAAAGAGGGTGAAATCACATTTGTGAAACACCCTCTTTGAAAATATTTAATGCAAAACCGTCAAACCTTTGGGACACCTAGTATTTAGGTGCCATCAATAGTGTTTTTAATTAGGTGTATTAGGAATTTCAATGGGATTAAAATCCGTTTCGTTTGCCGGAACATCCCACCATTCCAAATAATTGTAATTAATTGTACAAGGCTCTACTGTGCCATTAGACGCTACAACTACATTGGCATTTTGGCGTCCTCCCCCTTGAGATAAAGGTTTAAGGACACCCCAACGTCTGGCATCGTAAAACGAAGTCCCTTTTAAGAATAATCCTATGCGTCTTTCTTTACGTAATTCTTCCAAAGCCTCGTCTTTATTTAAATTAGTGTTAGCAACAGCATCCAACTGGGCATTTTGGTAATCTCTTACAGCATCAATATGAGCTAAGCCTGCCTCAATTTGATTCTTTCTAATTTTGACTTCTGCTAACATCAATTGAGTTTCTTCATAAGAACAGGCCATAGGTATTTCACAAAAACCCGGTTCCCAACTTGCGTAGTCTCCACCGTCAACAGCTCCATATCGTGTGCCATAACTCAAACCGCGTCCTCTCGGATTAAATATCGGACTAGATAGGGTATAGATATTACGTTCAAAACGATTGTCCCCTGGTTTGAAATCTTGAACTAATCTCTCGGAGATATTTTCCCATCCAGCTAGTAATCGAACAGCAGACCATGTGGTTTGATATACGAAACAAGCGTCTTCGTTAGGATCAGATTTAACAGTGAATATTTTATCGTTTTCTCTTATCCCAGCTGAAGCTAAAGTTTCAATTTCAGTCAATTCTGCATCAGTAAGGTCCTTTGCGTATTTATTTACAAGAATATTACGTGCTAAATAACTATTAATATTACGTTCCATCATGCGGGGAGAGATAAATCCTCCATTACCACTTCGGAAAGATGACGGAATGAAAGAAGTTATTAGTGACTGATATGTTGCATCAGATTCATCGATTTTTGCTAAGATTGATTTGGCTTCTTCAAAAACTTTTTTTGCTTCACCAATTACTTCCTCATGAGTTGAATAATTGGTATTTAATTCACCGTAGTTATCATTAATAATTCCTTTTGAATATAAAGAACCAATGCGTGAATAAACAAATCCTTTCCACCACAAAAACCATACTTTGTATGTATCTTTTTTGATTTGCTTTTCAGTGTCAGATCCTGTAAATTCAACTTCGTCCAGAATACTTAGCATTAAGTTTGCATGTCCTAATGTTCCATATAACGGAAGCCATTCATGATTCATCGGATTGTCGTATCCATAGTCTCTACCGTTATATTGTCTCATCAAATCAGGTTGCGACCCTCCTTGAGGAGGGTTTACAACAGTGCCGTTGGGACGTGTAATAGATGTAACTTGATTCACCCATCTCCATCCAAAGTTTCCGGCAGACACAGTAGTCACATCTCCCATTACATTGTGATTCACCTGCGAAAACCAAATGAAATAATCATATCTCATGGGGTGATAAACGCCTAATGCAGCTTTCTGTATTCCAACTTCCGTTCGTAATGAGCCAAGCCCTGGCTCATTAGGATTTTCTAACTTTAAGGAATCTTTATCGCATGACGTTAAAGCAAGTCCTATGATTGAAATTATAAATAATATTTTTTTCATAATTAAACTTTTTTTATTATCAAATTAAAATTTCACGTTAACCCCGAAAATCACAGATTTTGAATTTGGGAAAGACCACAAATCAATTCCTCTATATAATGGATTGTTAAGATTTGTTCCAACTGCTTCTGGATCCATTCCTGAGTAATTTGTTACTGTAAGAAGATTTTTTGCAGAAACACTAACCGATAGTCCTTTAATGAAGCCATTCTTAATTAGATCACTCAAATCGTAGGTTAAAGAAATATTACGTAGCCGTAAGAAAGAAGCATCTTCCACGAAATATTGGTGAATATTATTCGTGTTGTATAAGCTATTATAAAAAGCAACCCATGCTCCAGTTTGCCCGCCTATGGTAATTTCTTTGTCAAAATCCGGATGGATGCGATCTCTATAGAGCCATTGGCGACTCACGTTGTAGGCTTCCGCTCCTTTTACCCAATCGAATTGAAAAGAGAACAATACATTTTTATGTATCGTGAAATCATTGAAAAACGACATTGAGAATTTTGGAGTAGCATCACCTATTTTCTCTTGTTCAGCTGTAAACTGCACTTGTTTCGAAGTTTTATCTACAACCATACCATTAACTACTTCGTAATCGTTCAAATCTGCCTCGTCAATGTATCTATCTCCGTTTGAGTCTTTTTGATCAAGTGAAGATAAAGGTTTTGTTCCGAAAAACGCACCAACCGGTTCGCCTTCCACAATAGCGGTTTGACCCGAGCCACCTTCCCCAATAATAATGGGTTTTCCGTTTGATATTTTATCAACCATAGTTAATCCTTTAGTGAATCTGGTACCAAATTTCCAATCGAAATTCCGGGATTTATACACGTCCAAATCCATCGAGAATTGAATGCCTTTGCTTGAAAGATCGATGGCGTTGTCTCGAATACCTGCCGTCCCTGTAGAGGGCGGCATATCCACTGTATAGATAACTCCTGTGCTTTTCCTTGTCCAATATACCAATGACCCACTGGCTTTATTTAACCAATATCCTTTCATAAGGCTGATACCGTAATCTAATCCAAATTCAATTTCCTTTGAACGTTCTACTCCTAAAGCCGGATTACGAGATGTTGATGGTAAGTAAAAATATCCTTGATCACCCAAGATGTCACTGCTGGCAGTGATCATACGATCGTATGCACTGGGTTGAATACCAGCTTCTCCGTAAGCAGCTCTTAATTTAAGATCATACAGGGCGGGTGATTTTATTAATTCAGATAACCGGATATAAAAGTCGGCACGTGGGAACGTAAATGGCTTAGAGCCTTCTCCAAATGCAGAAGAATAGTCGGAGCGGAAACCAAAAGAAGCACCAAGAAGATTGGCATAGTCAAATTTTTGGTTAATTAGATATCCGAAAGTAACAAAATGGGATATATATTGATCCGACGATTTTGTATTGGCTGTTGCCAAAGTGAAAGGTGGATCCACACCATATCCAGTTCCAGTTCCTGTTACACGCTCATAGTCAGACTTTCTCCAATCGTATGCAATTTGAGTTGTTGACTGAAGTGGGAAGTTAAAATCAAAATCTTTTTCAAAATCAAATCTTAAGAATGCGCTAAGCAATGAGTTCTGTTGGGTTTCCTGAATCATGTCTTTTGTCAACTTTCCGCTTTTAGGGTCAATACCTTTTCCAGGTGTCATTGTGCTCATTTGGTTAGCTAAAAATTCGCTTCTATCTATACGGGAATGATCTATACCGTACTTATAGTCTAACTCCACAAATTTGTGTACTTTGTAATTGACATTAATCCCTTGGATAACGCGTTTGATATCGGCATTTATATCTCTGAATTTATATGTGTAAAATGGCATCACACTATTGTCGGCTGCATCATAATTTACGAAGGGATTTCCCAATTTGTCCTTGAAAGTGAGATCAACAAATGGGAGTAATGTACCAGCGGCTGCTAAACCACTGAAAATGTTATTACGATTATTAATACCACCGGTTGTGTTTTCGCTAGATATTAATTGTGTATTTGAACGAACAGTAAATCCTTTGAACAATTCTGAACCAATATTGGCTGTCAAGTTATTTCTTGTGTAATCGCCATGTACAGGACTTTCTTGTCCCATATAGGAAAAACCTAATGCATAATCAATATTATTTGAAGCTCCAACCAAATTCAATGAATGTTGTTGTGTTAATACATTCTTTTTAAAATATTGGTCTAAATGATCAAAAGTTTGTTCTTTGTAAGGTTTATTGTTTTGAGATTCTGCTGTAACTGTTTCATCAGGTAATGTCCAAAAACCTGTATCAGGATCAACTGCAATTCTATTGCCCGAACCGTCATCAATATAACCATCAGAGAGTGTAGGGAAGTAGTGATATTGAGCCTTTTTGAAATCTCCTCTCATTGGGTTATCAACAGTTAATGATCCGTTGTAAGTAATATCTGTACGTTGTCCGGCTTTACCTTTCTTAGTGAAAATCTGAATAACCCCATTAGCTCCTTGTGCACCGTATATAGTTGCAGCAGCAGCACCCTGGATAACTTCGACTCTTTCTACGTTCGATAAGTCTAAATCAGCGAGTCGTGAAATCGAGTTTCCTGTACCCAAAGCGACACTACTAGCATTTATCTCTACCCCGTCAACCAGTATCATTGGTTGTGTAGTGCCTAATGAATTAATACCACGTAAAATGATACTTGCCTGTTGACCGGGTTGACCGGAAATTGACTGTATTTGTGCCCCGGCGATCTTACCTATCAGGGCGGCATCAACACTTTTTGCTGGAACTCTTTTCAGGGCATCCTCTGAAACAGATTCAACAGAAATGGCTACTTTTCGCCTGTCGGTAGCTGCGCCCAAACCGGTAACTACAAGTTCCTGCAGTATCTCCGTGTCAGAAACCAACATAATCCTTATACTTTCACTTACCGGCACTTCTTGGGTTGTATATCCAACATAAGAAATAATTAAAGTGCCTCCCGTTGGTGCAGACAGATTGAAATTACCATTAACATCGGTTACTGTTCCCTGGGTCGTACCTTTTACTTGTATGGTTGCACCAATTGCAGGGTCTCCATTCTCATCCATAACAGTACCGCGTACTTGTGTCTGAGCCTGCACAATCCCTATTCCTACAAAAAACAGGGTCAAAAACAGAAATAGTTTTCTTTTCATAAACTCTACTTTTAAATTAAACAATTATAGTATAAATCATCTTTTCATTCTTAATCAATCGCTACAGGTAAAAACATGCGTTTTCGTAGAAATAGCGAGTAACAAGGTGAAATCTTGATGGGCTTCCTTTTTGCAAGCAATTAACAAAAAATAAGTTTCCTTATCTTTTTGCAAATATAAATTAAATTATTAATAGTAAATTGATTTTTTACAATATTCTTTAGCACAATAACGCCGATAAATCTAATTGAGAAAAAATGAAAGTATCATCTTCTCATAAACTCTACTTTTAAATGTCTTCAATTAAATTCAAACGGCAATAAAAAGAGTTAAACAACAATTAGGAATTCTTTGTTTAGCATGAATAAAAAAAGCATGAGACACCTTTAGGAAAGGATGTGGCTCTCTACTCATAACTGATTAGAATACATTTTAACTCAAAGTTGGTGCAAATATAAATTAAAATTTCAATACAAAATTGATTTTTTGCATTTATTTTAAATTTAATGTAATATTTTTTCTAAAATCAAAGTTTTTATATTACACTTTAAAAGCGAGTGTTTATTAATAATAACAAACAAGGTGTCCTTAAGAACACCTTGTCAAGATAGAGTTTTAATATAGTTTTCAAAAAGAAACGTACATAACTGTCACCTCTGCATTATTATTTGTTAGCCGGGTGCGGATTCTGTTCAGTTCTGACATCCCAGTACATTTTGGAATAATAGTTGTTGGTCCCGTCCTGCAACTTGGCTATGGCAGTATTGAACCCATCCGGATTCAGCGTACTTTCATTGGTAGGATACTTTACACGGGCAGGTATATCTCCTTTCGTGTCTGAAAGTGGAGTGAAAGCCACTTTTTCGCCGCCTACCACATAGGTAAATTCTCCCGGTTTGAGCATCGTTAAAGGATATCCGGTCCTCCGGTATTCACTCCAAGCCTCAGTTCCCTGCATATACAGGTGGATATATTTCTGGGTTGCCACGGTTTCGGCGTTTACGGTTCCGCTGACTGATTCGAGGTAGGTATCCAATGCATCTTGTGCATCTTGGTCAAAAGTTTTGCCTGCTAATGCATACCAGTGTTCCACTGAAGACTCAACACCTTCTTCGTACCATTCCTGGTCCCAATTGTAACGTTCGCTGAGAATGAAACACAATTCTGCATACGTCATCAACGGAACGGAGAAATCCTTATTTAAAATAATAGGTGGAGAAGCAGAATACCAGGAGGGAGCAGCGTTTCTGATGGCAGTTGTCATGTTGTTGCTAGGTAATCCGTAAGGGAGTCCCAGGTATTTTCCGCCTCTTGGAGTTGTGTAAATTGATAGCCTCGGATCAATCACGCCTTCCCACGGATGTTGCTTGTTGTTCAGAGTGTCGGGCTGTCCTTTTAAAAGGTCTGTAAACGGCTTTGTTATTGAAAAGTCGTTACGTCCATCCACAAAATAACCCCGGTAGAAGTAGCATTCGTTGGGTGCTTCGTTGGAGTATTTAAACATCGCTTCATCGTCATTCGATGTAAATACACCCGAAGCAACTGCCTGATCAATATATGTTCTCCAGTTAGGGTCGACCTTAGATAGACGAATGGCAATACGGCATTTTAAACTGTTCGCAAATTGTTTCCATTTTGTGGCATCACCATCGTATATTCTATCTCCCGAAATAAAAGCCACTTCGTCTTCGTTGATGAGCGCAATGGCTTTGTCTAATTCTTTGATAAATTCGGGATAAAGAACGTTCAGTTCATCGTATTTGGGATAAGTTATGCCGTCGTTCAATTGGAAAGCTTCTGAATAAGGCACACTTCCCCAGGTATCGGCAACAACCTGCATCAACCATATCTTTAGGATTTTAGCTACCGCTATCTGGTTGTTGTTGTTGCCGTAGGTGGCAGCCTCGTTCTTAGTTGCCTCATCGGTATTCATTTTTTCAATAAGGGCGTAGTTGCCGGCAGTAACGTATAAATGATTGAAGTAACTGTTATTAACAGACTCACGGATTTGATACCGGCTTGACGGCCGCTGAACCAGGTGTCGTAAATGTAATCCATCATTTTCTTCTGAGCTCCTGTCAAAAGGGTGGAGGTAGAGACTTTATCCGGTTGATTCGGATTTTTGTTCAGATCCTCCAAGTCTTGACACGATACAATCAAGAATATAGCAAGTAATGCGAGTAATATTTTGTTGAATGTTTTCATTGTCCTGTTTTTTAATTAAAATTGAAATCCAACGTTAAGACCAAAAGTGGCTAGCGAAGGTAATGCGCCACCTTCGATACCCTGAATATTTCCGGAACTTGTTGTGGCGGATTCCGGGTCGAAGTGTTTCGTGTCGGGTCCCCAAAGAGCTAAGTTACGTCCATAGGCAGAAATGTTTAGGTTGCTGATGTACTTGGATTTCAAGGGAACGCGATAACCAACAGTAATTTCCCTTAATTTTACAAAATCGCTTTTAAAAACACTTTGGGCAGCCGGCCCGGAATACATGCTTCCGCCCCATGTTTCTGCATCTACCCTGACATCGTTTGGTGTGCCATCGGCAAAAACGCCCGGTAACAATACACCTCCATCTTCTTCCGGGTCGTTTCGTTTAGGAATTCCTAATTCGTTATTGTCTGCTGTTTCTTCAAGCATACCGGAGTAAATACCCCACATATAGGATGTGGAGAAAAATTTACCGCCTTTCTGTCCGTCAAATAAAACACTAAAGCTGAGATTTTTATAGCTAAATGTGTTTAAGAAGCCCGCGGTTAATTTTGGGGTAGATGCGTAAAGTCCGTCAGCCTGAACTACTTTATTTCCGTTGTCATCATAAACATAGTCCGTACCCATGATAACTCCGTATTCCTGACCTTTGAAGGCACCGACTTCAACTTTAAACGGAGCATTTACGATGCGGTAATAATCGACTCCCTCAATCAGGTCAACTACTTTATTTTTATTGCTAGCCATGGTGATGGTTGCATTCCATTCAAATTCAGGCGTTTTGATGGGAGAAACGTCAAATTTCAATTCAACCCCCTGGTTGTCCATTCTTCCGGCGTTAATAATCATGGAAGTATAACCGCTGGCACCTGTTAACGACAGAGGCATTATCTGATCGCGTGTGATACTTTTGTAGAGTGTGAAATCAAATCCCAGTCTGTTGTTGAGAAAACGGGCTTCAAGACCTGCTTCGTAAGAATGGGTTTGTTCAGGTTTCTTCTGATCCAAGCTGGTATAAAAAGCATAGGTGTCAAAAATACGGTACGGATCGGTGTCGCCACCTACTTTTGCATAACCCAGCCTGATCTTGGAGAAAGTCAGCCAGTCTTGCTTAACCAATTCCGACAGTATTAAACTACCCGTTAAAGAATAATAAAGATATCCCTTGCCGTTTAAGCTGGAAGACCAGTCGTTGCGGATGGTCCCATCAAGATATGCCAGAGACTGATATCCTAACGTGGTACTTGCGAATAAGCTGTTGATGGATTTTTCGCTGGTAAAGTTTTCAGCTTTCGCCGGGCTCTTCGAGTTGGACAAGTTGTAAAACTCAGGAAGTACCAGGCCTGAAACTGAATAGCCCTCCAGGCGTTCATAATTACGGAACATGTTGTTGGCTCCCACATTGAAGTTCCAGGAAAGGTCTTCGTTCAAATTTGTGGAGTATTGAACCAGTAATTCATTATTAAGTTCGTATTGTTGACGGTGATACTCGGCAAATTTGGATTCTTCCTGTGAATACACCGCACTTCGTTCGAACTGTTTATCGCTGAAAAAATCTAAACTCGATTTAAACTGTGCCGTTAAATTTTTCAGGATGTAAGCCTTTACGCCAGCATTTCCGTATAACCTGTTTCGGGTGTCGTTTTGGTAGTTCATGTAGCGGGACCAATACGGGTTGTTTGAGTACTCAGGTTTGGGATCGTCCCATCCTGCACGGTTCCACGAGGCTTGGGAGCCATCATGTTTATACTTATACAGCGATTTCAGTTCTTTCATGTCTAACTGGCGTTGTCCCCATTGTATAAACTTTTGCATCACGTTGTTGTCTCCATATCCGGTTTCAGGACGCCCGGTTGTTGCCTGATTCAAATAGGTAATATTTGAAAAGAGTTCATACTTGTCGGTCAGTTTAATGGAGCCGCTTGCATTGAATGAATTCTTTTGCAAGTTACTATTAGGCATATAACCCTTTAAGGACATGTTCGTGTAAGAAACTCTGAAAGCGGTGTTATCGTTCGCTCTCGATATATTGATGTTATTGGTTATGCTGACCCCGGTTTCAAAAAACTTGTCGATGTCGTTTGCGGGTGCCTGCCAGATGCTTGTTGTCGGATTACCAACCTTTCCTGCATTTTCCCATTTAGCCAGATCGTACCACGATAGGTATTTGGTAGTTCCATCGTATGCCGGTCCCCAGCTTTCGTCGACCCCATAGTCCATAATGTTGTAATCAACGCCATTGATTCGAGCCAAAGGCTCCCCATCTTCATCGTAGGCTCCCAGTGAATATCCGCCACCATATTTGGTCTGCATTACCGGAAGTTTATTCACTTTTTCAAATCCAATCCCTGTATTAAATGAAATTCCCAGTCCCTTGTGGCTTGCACCCTTTTTAGTGACAATCATAACTACACCGTTCGTAGCGCGGGAACCGTACAATGCCGAAGCATTTGGTCCTTTTAAAACAGAAATCGATTCGATGTCGTCGGGATTGATGTCCTGGATCAGGTTGCCGTAGTCGTATCCTCCTGCTCCACGTGCAGCATCGGTTGTGTTATAATCCGTACCTTCAATGGGAACTCCGTCGATGACAAACAAGGGTTGGTTATTGCCGGAAATAGACTTTGCGCCCCTTATAAGTATTTTTGATGAACCACCCATATTCCCGGTTGATCCGGAAATCTGCAAGCCGGAAACTTTCCCCACCAGGGAATTTATTGGATTCGTAACGCCTCCTCGGGATTTGATCATTTCGTCGGCACTTACTTCAGCGACAGAATATCCGAGGGATTTTTTCTCACGGCTAATTCCCAATGCAGTCACGACCACCTCTTGAAGCAATTCCGTATCCGGTAAAAGTGTTACATTTACGCTAGGGCGAACGGGCACTTCCTGAGTGGTAAGCCCTACATAGGATATAACGAGCGTTGCGTTTGCCGGAGCAGATAACGTAAACCGCCCGTCAAGATCCGTAACCGTCCCCTGTGCAGTGCCTTTTATCTGTATGGTAGCTCCGATTATCGGAATCCCTGCTTCATCCACTACGGTACCGCGTACCTGTGTCTGAGCAGTCAAGATCCCTATTCCTGCCAGGAACAGGGTCAAAAACATGAATAATTTTCTTTTCATAAACTCTACTTTTAAATTAAACTCTTTGCAATATCAGAAATCTTACAAATATGTGTGAAAATAAAATAATATAATATATAATATAACGAAATTAACACGATAGTTTTTTAAAAAAGTCAATTTAATATTTACAGATTATCGAATATTAGTCTTGATAACCTTTGAAAACAAATAAATTTTAGTTTTTAAATTGCAATTTTGTTTTTCCCAAAACAGCAGGTTGTCAAAATAACCTAAAACGATGCAAAAATAAACTTAAAATTAGTATTATGCAATAATTTCGTGTTAAAATCGATGATAAAATCAGCAAAGATGCAAATATAGAAGAATAATGACAGTGCTCATGCGGTTTTTCGGGCTTTTTGGTTTCTTTGTGAGGGTTGACTGATTACAGGTTGGGCAGGTATTGCCGTTTGGATTAAAACAAAAATTCACGGGACGGCAAACAGCCGTCCCGTGAATAAGTATAGGGTGATGTGTAACCGGTTACTTTTCTATCCCCAGCAATTCCACATCAAAGATCAACGTAGAAAAAGGTTTGATCGTTCCGCGGTCTTGCGCACCGTAAGCCAGGTTGTAGGGAACGTAGAGTTTCCATTTCGAACCGACAGGCATCAGCTTAAGCGCTTCCGTCCATCCGGGTATAACTTGTGTTACACCGAAAGTGGCCGGCTCTTTTCTGTCGACACTGCTGTCGAAAACTGTTCCGTTGATTAGGGTACCGTGATAATGTACTTTCACTGTGCTGGCATCGCTTGGGATCGGACCGTTTCCTTTACGGATCACTTCGTATTGTAATCCACTGGGAAGAGTAATCACGCCTTCGCGCTTACCGTTGTCGGCCAGGAATTTTTCACCGGCAGCAATGCTGTCCTTGTACTGAACCTTCAGCTCTTCTTCCTGTTTGGCCTGTTCTTTGGCCTGAGCTTCTTCCACTTTACTCTGGATAAGTCCGTTGGCATCCATTTTTGAGATGGCAGTGCTTTGATTTTTCAATGTGCTGATTAAACCGGCCAACATCTGATCGTTGTTGATCTTTTTGGTTGAATCCTGACCAAACAGCATCGTCCCAAATTGAGGAAGCATTTGTTGAGAGATTTGATGACCAATGCTTAATCCCTGGATATAAGCCGACTTCTCTTTTCCACCTTTCAACGATTCTTTCAATCCCTTGATGAATTCGTCGAGTTTTGGAGCATTCACCTTATTCAGTGAATCGATTTTTGCATTCATCTCTTTCTGCAATGCTTGCTTCTGGGTAGAATCAGCAGCGGCAATGCGCATTTGATAATCGTATTCGATATTGGATGCACCCTGGATAATTCCGGATTGCTCCAGGTACTGCATCAATCCGCCCTGGTCGGCCAGGTTTACGCCATAAGCATAAGATACACTATCTACATCGCTTTTTAACGATGCAGCAGGAGCAGAACTGCCGCCACCGCAAGATGCCAGCATAATTGAAAATGCTGCCAGTGCACCAAGTACAACAAAGTTTTTTTGTTTCATTTTTCTCTTTTTTTTTATTTAATGGGTTCTCTTTATTCAATCCCTAACAATTCAACATCAAAAATCAAGGTGGAGTTGGGCTCTATGGAACTCCCGGCGCCCTGGCTTCCGTAAGCTAACTCCGAAGGAATATATAACCTCCATTTGGAGCCGACGCTCATCAGTTGTAGCGCCTCTACCCAGCCCTTAATCACCTGGTTGACACCAAATACAGCAGGCTGTCCCCTTTCTACGGAACTGTCAAAAACCTTGCCGTTAATCAGTGTTCCGTGATAATGACACTTTACTTTTTCGGTTGCTTTGGGTTTTGGGCCTGAGCCTTCCCTCAGGATTTCGTATTGTAATCCACTGGCCAGTGTAATTACACCTTCCTTTTTCTTGTTCTCTTCCAAAAAATCACGCCCGATCCTGAGATTCTCACCCAGCATCTCGTTTTGCCTTTTGCTCAAATAGTCCTGAATGTATTCGTTGGCTTCCTGCGGGCTCATTTCTGCAGCGCCGTTCTCAATAACTTCAACAAATGCCTTTACAAACGAGTCTGTGTCAATCTGATTCAATCCGGAATTAACGAGGCTTGACGCCATGCTCATTCCCAACGCATAACTTAATTTATTCATTCAACTCTTTCCTTTTTTTGATTTGGGCACAAAAATACAAATTAAATACGGAATAATTCTTGTTTTGAGGATAAAAAACTATATTTGTATAAGGAGGATAACCCTTAAAACGGTCAAAAAATGAAAAAGAAACTTGTTGTACTTACCGGAGCAGGAATGAGTGCCGAAAGCGGAATATCGACGTTTCGCGATTCGGGCGGGTTATGGGATAAATATCCCGTTGAGGATGTTGCCACTCCCGAAGCCTTTCACAGAAATCCGGCACTTGTGCTGGAGTTTTATAATATCCGCCGGCGCGAGCTGATCCGGGCAAAACCCAATGAGGGACACACCGGAATTGCAGATCTGGAGAAAGATTTTGATGTACAGATCATCACGCAGAACATCGATAACTTGCACGAACAGGCGGGAAGCACCAAGGTGCTGCACTTACACGGTGAGTTGATGAAAGTGAGGTCTACCGGTGACGAATCGTTGATTTATGAGTTGCCGGTCGACAAACCGGAAATCTACCTGGGGGATAAGTGCGAAAAAGGGTGTCAACTGCGCCCGCATATCGTATGGTTCGGAGAGGCTGTGCCGATGATTACCGAGGCTGCGGAATTGGCCGGGAAAGCAGATATTTTTGTGATAATAGGCACTTCAATGAATGTATATCCGGCTGCGGGATTACTGGACTATGTGAAAAAGAATGTTCCCGTTTACCTGATTGACCCCAAAGACGTGAATACCGGTCGGCACGTTGTACACCACATAAAAAAAGGAGCATCGGAGGGAGTGAAGGAGCTGCGTCTGAGATTGGGCGACCCGGCGATAGGGCGAGTGTAAATCGTAAATCAAAAATCATTATCTTTGTTGTCCTTTTTTCAACTGGGTTATTCAATATCCATCAAATAACGTACATGAAAGGGTACAAGAAATTTTTTAAACCATTTAATTTATAGAGATTAGTGAGTAAGCAGGTAGTTGAAACCCCGATGATGAAGCAGTACAACGAGATTAAACAACAACATCCCGATGCTGTTTTACTCTTGATGCGATCACGGCTTCGGAGATCCTGGGAATAACGCTGACGCGCCGAGCAAACGGTGCAGCACAATTCGTGGAATTGGCCGGATTTCCGCATCACGCCCTCGATACGTACCTGCCTAAACTGGTTCGTGCGGGAAAGCGTGTGGCTATTTGCGACCAGCTGGAAGACCCGAAGCTTACCAAGACGATTGTTAAGCGCGGCATCACCGAATTGGTTACGCCGGGTGTATCTGTCAATGATAATGTGTTGAATCATAAGGAGAATAATTTTCTGGCAGCCGTTTATTCGGCAAACGGGAAGTCGTTCGGCCTCTCTTTTCTCGATATCTCAACGGGTGAATTCCTTACTACCGAAAGTGATAAGGATGAAACTGACAAACTGCTTTCCAGCTTTTCACCCAAAGAGGTGCTTGTTGAGCGGGGCAGTAAGCGTAAGTTTGGAGAATATTTCGGACAGGACTACTTTTTTTTCGAACTCGACGACTGGATATTTACCGATGATGCAGCCCGCGAACGTTTATTAAACCATTTCAACACAAAGAATTTAAAAGGTTTTGGAGTTCAACACCTGTCCCTCGGAATTATTGCCTCCGGAGCTGTGTTGCATTACCTGGATATAACGCAGCACACTCGGATCAGCCACATTGCTTCGCTCAGGCAGCTGGATGAAAGCCGTTACGTGCGACTGGATAAATTCACTGTACGTAGCCTGGAGCTGATTTCCACGATGAATGAAGGCGGAAAAAGCTTGCTCGACGTACTCGATAAAACCATTTCACCCATGGGATCGCGCATGTTGCGCCGCTGGATGGTATTTCCCCTAAAGGATGCCCGGCCCATAGAAGAGCGCCTCGATGTGGTGGAGAATTTCTTTCGCGAAACGGCAATGAAAGAGCTGCTCGAGGAAAAACTTTCGCTTATCGGTGATCTGGAACGAGTCATATCCAAAGCGGCTGTCGGCAGGATCTCACCCCGCGAAGTGGTACAGCTCAAGGTAGCTCTAACCGCAATTGAACCGGTGCGGAAAGCATTTCTTGCGTCCAGCAATGCAGGCATTCAGGAGATGGGTAGGAATTTAGATCCTTGCTCTGTTATCCGGGACCGGATTGAACGGGAGATCTTTCCCGATCCGCCGGCACTGCTGAATAAAGGAGGAGTGATCAAAAAAGGAGTGAGCGGACAGCTGGATGAGCTTCGCGAAATTGCATACTCGGGCAAGGATTACCTCCTCCAGTTGCAGCAACGGAAAAGTGCAGAAACGGGTATCCCTTCCCTGAAAATTGCATTCAACAATGTCTTCGGATATTACATTGAAGTGCGAAATACGCACAAAGACAAGGTGCCTGAAACGTGGATACGGAAACAAACGCTGGTAAACGCCGAGCGATACATTACCGAGGAACTGAAAGAGTACGAAGAAAAAATATTGGGCGCCGAAGAAAAAATTGTATCACTCGAAGCAGAGTTATACAACGCTCTTGTGGAGAGCCTGATAGAGTATATTCCGGCCATACAGGGTAACGCGACCGTTATTGCAAGGGCCGATTGCCTGTTGTCTTTTGCAAAGTCAGCCAGGGAGAACAAGTACATCCGATATCAAGAGTGGCCGCCACCCTGTGATCGAAAAACAGCTTCCGCATGATGAGCCCTATATTGCCAACGATGTGTATCTCGACAGGGATTCACAGCAAATCATTATTATTACCGGTCCCAACATGGCCGGGAAATCGGCCTTACTGCGCCAAACGGCGCTGATCACTATTATGGCGCAAATAGGGAGTTTTGTCCCGGCAGAATCGGCAAAGATAGGACTGGTGGATAAGATCTTTACCCGTGTCGGTGCATCGGACAATATATCGCTGGGCGAATCCACGTTTATGGTGGAAATGAACGAAGCGGCCAATATCATCAACAATATCTCGGAACGGAGCCTTGTGCTTTTCGATGAATTGGGAAGAGGAACAAGTACTTATGACGGGATTTCCATTGCCTGGTCGATAGTGGAATATATTCACGAGCATCCCCGGGCCAAAGCTAAAACCCTTTTTGCCACCCACTACCACGAGTTGAACGAAATGGAAAAGTCGTTTAAGCGAATCAAAAACTACAACGTTGCTGTAAAGGAGATTGACAACAAGGTCATTTTCTTGCGAAAACTTGTTCCGGGGGGGAGTGAACACAGTTTTGGTATTCACGTTGCCAAAATGGCCGGAATGCCGCAAAGCATCACCAAGCGTTCGGAAGCGATTCTGGAACAGATGGAAACCGCCAACCGCAGACAGGGCATCAAAAAACCGATAAAGGATATTGTTGAAAAACGGGAGGGGTATCAGTTGAGTTTCTTCCAGCTGGACGACCCCGTTTTAAGCCAGGTCCGCGACGAGATACTCAATCTGGATGTCAATAATCTAACCCCCATCGAGGCGTTGAATAAATTGAATGAAATCAAGAAAATAGTGAAAGGGAAATGACGTACAACGAAAACAATCCCAACGAAACCCAGCGCAAAGGACGTATCGAAGTCATTTGTGGTTCCATGTTCTCCGGAAAAACCGAAGAACTGCTTCGCCGGCTTCGCCGGGCGAAAATTGCCCGTCAGAAAGTGGAAATATTTAAACCGGTAATCGACGTGCGTTATTCGCAGGAGGAGGTGGTGTCGCACGACAAGAACTCGATTCTTTCAACACCCGTTGAGCATTCCAGCAACATCCTGCTGCTTGCGTCCGAAGTAGAAGTGGTGGGAATAGACGAAGCACAGTTTTTTGACAAAGGGCTTGCCGATGTTTGCCAGCAACTTGCCGATCAGGGCATCCGGGTAATAGTGGCCGGGCTCGACATGGATTTCAAGCGGGTTCCGTTCGGATCCATGCCTGCTCTTTGTGCCATTGCCGATGATGTGACCAAGGTGCATGCCATCTGTGTCCGTTGCGGTTCGCTGGCCAGTTATTCACACCGTATAGTGGCAGGGGAGAGAATATCAGCCGCTTTGCAGGAAATGTTATTTGCAGGAACAGTTATTTTCTACTCCACCGGTAAACAAATTTTAAACAGGGGTGTTTATATAGACAAAAGTGTTAAATACACGGTGAGTAAATATTTATTTAAAACATTAACTTATGAAACTTAGAAACTTATTTATCGTTACAGTCTTGGCTATTACAGCCATAACCACAACTGCAAATGCGCAGAACTACAAAACCGCTTTTGGTGCCCGCTTAGGTTATGACAGCGGTATTACGCTGAAGCATTTCTTTGCGCCGGCTAGCGCATTCGAAGGTATATTGAGCGCTTCCCCGCGTTATTTTCAATTGACCGGGTTGTATGAATACCAGCAACCGCTACCGGGAGCACCCGGCCTGGACTGGTATGTGGGTTTGGGAGCTCATCTTGGAAATGTCTATTACAAGGATTATAACGGCGGTCGTTTTCTGCTAGGAGGGGATTTAATTGCAGGGCTTGAGTACGCGTTTCCAACGGCTCCCTTTGCGATTTCACTGGACTGGAAACCCTCGTTTAACTTTACCAACGACTACAACGACTACTGGTTTGCCGGGTTAGCACTTAGTTTACGCTACACGTTCAGATAAGAACCAGATTCCGGTACTTTATAAAAACCGTTCTCAACCGAGAACGGTTTTTTTTACCATAAAAGTTGTATTATGATATAACTTTTGTTACTTTTGTCTTATGGGACGAAAAATAGTAGCTTACGGAGGATATTATGAATCGTTCATGAAAACATTAAGTAGTAATGAACGCAGAAAAATATTAAAGGCCCTGCTGCTGTTTAGTGAAGAAGAAAAAATCCCGTATCATTATATTAAATATATTCGAGATTCAATTTTCGAATTTAGAGTGAGTTATGGGAATAGTGAATTTAGAATTTTCTTTATTTACGATGGAAATACAATTGTTGTATTACTCAATTGTTTTAAGAAGAAAACGCAAAAAACACCACAGAATGAAATAGAAAAAGCCATCAGATTAAAAAATGAATATTATGAAAGGAAAGAAGATTGAACTTTACGATATCAGCGCTGAATTGGAAAAAGAGTTTGGCGAACCCGGTTCACCTGAAAGGCGGCAAGCAGAACAGGAAGCATGGGAAGATTATAACGCACAGATATTGATGGATGCTCGAAAAAGTGCTCGTCTTACCCAGGAACAATTGGCAGAACGTGTTGGGGTAGATAAAGGGTACATTTCACGGGTTGAGCGCGGGTTGATTGTGCCAACCATCGGCACTTTCTATAAAATTGTAGCCGCTATGGGACTTTCGGTTGAATTACGTCCACACGCTTAAGAGAGAGTATGAACAATTATAAAAACCGTTCTCAACCGAGAGCGGTTTTTTTATGACGGTATGCTTAAAAATCGTATTTTTGTACTATATTATTCGAAAAAATGGAGCATCTCCTCAGTCAATTAAATTCCAAACAACGCGAAGCCGTTGAGTTCTGTGATGGCACGTCGCTGATTATTGCCGGTGCCGGATCGGGAAAAACCCGTGTCCTGACCTATAAAATTGCTTACCTGCTGGAACAGGGCCTTCCGCCATATTATATACTGGCGCTGACTTTTACCAACAAGGCTGCCCGGGAAATGAAATCGCGGATTGCCGACTTGGTGGGGGAAAAGATCTTTTCACGTATATTGCGGAACGAGGCTGAACGGATTGGGTTCACTCCTAATTTTACAATTTTCGATTCTTCCGATTCCTCTAATCTGGTACGCCTAATCATTAAAGAGATGCAGCTGGACGACAAGGTGTACAGGCCGGGAGCTGTTCATAACCAGATATCGAGAGCGAAGAACGGTCTGATAACGCCTGGAATGTATGCCCAGAACAGGGAGATAATTGAGTACGACCGTGCTTCCAAACGCCCTCAACTGTTCGAAATTTACCAGCGTTACCAAAACCGGCTGAAGGCCGCCAACAGCATGGACTTTGATGATCTGTTGATGTATACCAATATCCTGCTGCGCGATAACCCCGATGTGCTGGAAGATTACCGGAACCGTTTTCAGTTTGTGCTCGTTGACGAGTATCAGGATACCAATTTCGCGCAACACCTTATCGT
>JALHIE010000068.1:3206-10633 GCA_022840285.1 Porphyromonadaceae bacterium | reverse complement strand
CGACAATATCCTGAAATTTAAATCCACTTTTCCTCAGACACAAATTTTTAAGTTGGAGCAAAATTACCGCTCCACGCAAAACATTGTAAACGCTGCCAACAGTCTTATAAAAAAAAATAAGGAGCAGATCTTCAAAGAGGTTTTCTCGGAAAACGAAGAGGGTGAGAAAATTGAAGTGGTGAGTGCCTTTTCCGATTTTGAGGAGGGGCTTATCGTAGCCAATAAAATCGCACGGATGCGCTACGAAGGGCATACCGGATTTTCGGATGTTGCCATCCTTTATCGTACCAATGCCCAGTCGCGTATCTTTGAAGAGTCGCTGCGCAAGAAAAATATTCCGTATGTTATTTATGGGGGGCTTTCTTTTTATCAACGAAAGGAGATAAAAGACATCATCAGCTATTTCCGGCTTATTGTAAATCCCGGAGACGAGGAGGCGTTCCGCCGCATCGTGAACTACCCCACGCGCGGAATCGGCGATGTTACGGTAGGCAAGATAAGTGAAAGTGCCCGCCTACATAACGTCAGCCTGTGGCAGATACTCTCGTCGCCGCTGCAATATAACCTGGACGTGAATGCGGGTACAGCCCGGAAGCTTGGGCTGTTTCATGAACTGATAAACGGATTTATTGCCGGTAACGAAACCCAGAACGCCTATGAACTGGCTCAAACGGTGTTGAAAAATACGGGTATCGTCAAGGAGGCTTACGAAGACCTGACTCCCGAAGGGATGAGCAGGGCACAAAACATCGAGGAGTTGCTGAATGCCATAGACGAATTTGTGTCAGAAAGACAGGAACAGGGTGAGGAAGACATCCGCCTCGTGGACTTCCTTTCGGAAGTATCCCTGCTTACCGATCAAGACACCATGCTGCCAAAGGGTTGGAATTCAGTCATGTCTTTGTGGTGGGGATGGAAGAAGACCTTTTCCCGTCGAGCATGGCGAAATTCGAGCCTCGAGGTCTGGAGGAGGAACGACGCCTGTTTTACGTGGCCATCACCCGGGCAAAAAAAACGTGTACCGTTACTTTTGCCAGAAGCCGTTTCAGGAACGGTAGCACAAACGCCACACGTGAAAGCCAGTTCCTGAAAGATATCGATCCCCGCTTCCTGTTGATGGAGCAAAAGACGTTGACCCCTGCCCGGGATGAGTCGACCGACGGCTTCTGGGAATCGCTGCGGCAAAAACGGGAAAGCAGCGCATTTGACCGGCCGTCGAGCCGGGTTCCTGTCAGCCGGACCGAAAATTCTTCCTTGAAGCTTTCCGAAGAGGCCGGACAACTGAAAGAGGGGGACGTAATCGAACACGAACGGTTCGGCAGGGGAGTGGTTACTTCCATTGAACAATCGGGAGGAGATAAACGGGCTTTTGTCGATTTTGACTCTGCCGGACAGAAGCAACTGCTGCTGAAATTTGCCAAATTTAAAATTGTACAATGAAAACGAAGCGGATAAAAATAGCATTCCCAATCGTTTGAACATTTCGGAAAAAATTGCTAAATTTGGACTCTTTTTCAGGTAAACCATCAATAAGAAATAAATCCATTAAATATTAGAACGAAATGTCAAAAAGTGCTTTACAAATTGCAAGGGCAAGCTATGTTCCCAAGACGCCACAGGTCCTGAACGGTAATGTGCAGCCCAAAGAGGGTGCAGCTACTGCATCGGTGAGCGATCAGGAGGAGATAAAAAAACTGTTTCCCAACACGTACGGAATGCCCATCATCACTTTTGAAGAGTCCCGGGGAGAAATGGGATTGGAGAATCCCGTAAATGTGGGTGTTATTCTGTCCGGTGGACAAGCTCCCGGCGGACACAATGTGATTGCCGGAATCTTTGACGGAATCAAACGGTTGAATTCAGACAGCCGGCTTTATGGGTTCATCCTAGGGCCTGCGGGACTGGTAAACCACGAGTATAAAGAACTTACTGCCGATATTATCGACGAGTACCGCAACACGGGCGGTTTTGATATTATCGGTTCGGGACGTACAAAGCTCGAGGAGAAAGAGCAGTTTGACAAAGGATTGGAGATCCTGAAGAAACTCAACATCCGTGCGCTGGTTATTATCGGAGGAGACGATTCCAACACCAATGCATGCGTGCTGGCCGAATATTACAAATCCATCAATGCCGGCGTGCAGGTAATTGGTTGTCCGAAAACCATAGACGGTGACCTGAAAAACGGACAGATAGAAACGTCGTTTGGCTTTGATACCGCTTGTAAGGTCTACTCCGAAGTAATTGGAAACATTCAACGCGACTGTAATTCGGCGCGCAAGTACTGGCATTTCATTAAACTGATGGGTCGCTCTGCTTCACACATCGCCTTGGAATGTGCGTTGCAAACCCAGCCCAATATGTGCATTGTGTCGGAAGAGGTAGAAGCCAAGCAACAATCACTCGATGATGTCGTCAACGATATTGCCACAGTTGTGGCTAATCGTGCAGAAAAGGGAATGAATTTCGGGACGGTGTTGATTCCGGAGGGGCTGATTGAGTTTATCCCGGCCATGAAAGCACTGATTGCTGAACTGAACGACTTTCTGGCGCACAACCAGGCCGAATTTGATTTGGTTCGCCGTTCGGGAAAACGCGATTACATTATCGGCAAACTTTCACCCAAAAATTCCGAAATTTACGCCAGCCTTCCCGAAACGGTTGCCCGTCAGTTAACACTCGACCGCGACCCCCACGGAAACGTACAGGTTTCCTTGATAGAAACGGAAAAACTGTTGGCGGAAATGGTAAAAACCCGGCTCGACGAGTGGAAAAAAGACGGAAAATATTCGGGAAAATTTGCTACCATAACCCACTTTTTCGGATATGAAGGGCGCTGTGCCGCACCGTCAAATTACGACGCGGATTACTGCTATTCGCTGGGATATACTGCTTCTATGCTGGTTGCAGCGGGTAAAACGGGATACATGTCATCGGTACGTAACACAACTGCTCCTGCGTCCGCATGGATTGCAGGCGGGATCCCCATCACGATGATGATGAACATGGAGCGCCGTCACGGGGAGATGAAACCGGTTATACAAAAGGCACTGGTTAAGCTCGATGGCAATCCGTTCCGGTACTTTGCCAGCCAGCGGGAAAAATGGGCGATCGAGACCGATTACGTTTATCCGGGGCCCATCCAGTATTTTGGGCCGACTGAAGTATGTGACCAGCCAAGTAAAACGTTGAAGCTGGAACAGCAATAAGCCTTAAACTTTAACCTTTCCGGGAGGGTATGAATAATAAAACCCGCAGGCTGGTGTTGACACCGTCTGCGGGTTTATTTATTTACTGCGTCGGGACAACTGTCCCGTTACGCCTCTTCTTCTACTTCCTGATACAAGGGCGAACGTCTGTTGGCATTCATCTTGTCGAAATCTTCTTTTGAGCCTACAATTATTTTTTCGTATTCCCTCAAGCCGGTTCCGGCCGGAATCAAGTGGCCGCAAATGACGTTTTCTTTCAACCCTTCCAGCGTGTCTACCTTTCCGTTGATGGCTGCGTCGTTCAGCACCTTGGTGGTTTCCTGGAACGAAGCGGCTGACATAAAGCTGGTGGTTTGCAGTGCGGCACGTGTGATACCCTGCAACACCTGATTGGCGGTTGCCGGAATAGCATCGCGGCTTTCAACCAATTTCAGGTCGCGGCGTTTCAACGAACTGTTCTCATCGCGCAACTTGCGAACGGTAACAATTTGTCCCGGCTCGAAGATTTGGGAATCTCCCGCATCCATGATCACTTTTTTACCCCAGATACGGTCGTTTTCTTCCATCATCTCGTGCTTGTCGACCAATTGCTGTTCCAGGAAACGGGTGTCGCCCGGCTCAACCACTTCTACCTTACGCATCATCTGACGGACAATCACTTCGAAGTGCTTGTCATTGATCTTCACACCCTGCAAACGGTATACATCCTGAACTTCGTTCACGATATACTCCTGTACGGCAGTGGGACCCATGATCGCCAAAATGTCCGCCGGAGTGATGGCACCGTCGGATAACGGCATGCCGGCACGTACAAAGTCATTCTCTTGAACAAGTATCTGTTTCGATAGCGGAACAAGGTATTTCTTGATCTCTCCTGTTTTGGAAGTGATGGAGATCTCCTGATTACCGCGTTTGATCTTACCGAACGATACTTCACCGTCAATTTCGGAAACAACAGCTGGGTTAGACGGGTTGCGAGCTTCGAACAATTCGGTAACACGAGGAAGACCTCCCGTGATGTCGCCCGATTTACCAATGGCCCTGGGAATTTTCACCAGTATATCACCCACTTTGATCTCGTCGTTTTCGCTTTTCACAATGTGGGCGCCAAGCGGCAATGTGTATGTACGAAGTACGTCGTCGTCTTCGTTCACGATGTGTGCCGACGGGGCTTTTGTCTTATCGCGCGATTCGATGATGACTTTCTCTTTCAATCCGGTCTGTTCGTCCGATTCTACTTTGTAGGTTATACCTTCCAGGAAATTTTCGAACCTGATCTGGCCGGTTGCTTCGGAGATAATTACCGCGTTGAACGGATCCCATTCGCATATCAGGTCGCCTTTCTTCACTTTGTCGTTATCGTTGAAGTACAGCTTGGAACCGTACGGGATGTTGTGCGACAACAGAACGATCCGGGTATTGGGGTCGATGATCCGCATTTCCACCAACCGGCTCACTACCACCTTGTAGGTCTTGCCTTCAGCGTCCTGCGTTTCCACGAAGCGAAGCTCGTCAAACTCCAGGATACCGTCGTACTTGGTGATGATCCTGTTTTCAGCGGCAATGTTGGAAGCGATACCTCCCACGTGGAACGTACGAAGCGTAAGCTGTGTACCCGGTTCACCGATGGATTGTGCTGCAATAACGCCTACGGCTTCACCTTTTTGTACCATTTGTCCGGTAGCCAGGTTTCTTCCGTAGCATTTTGCACAAACACCGTGACGCGATTCGCAGGTGAGCACCGAACGGATTTCCACACGCTCGATGGGTGATTTGTCTATTTTTTCGGCGATCTCTTCCGTAATCTCTTCTCCGGCACTAATCAGTATTTCTCCGGTGGTGGGGTGAGGAACATCGTGTACCGAAACGCGTCCTAAGATACGTTCGTAAAGCGAAGCAATTACTTCGTCGTTGTTCTTGATAGCCGTGGCAGCCAGTCCGCGTAAGGTGCCGCAATCCACTTCGTTGATGATGACGTCTTGCGAAACGTCCACCAAACGACGGGTCAGGTAACCGGCGTCGGCTGTCTTCAGTGCCGTGTCGGCAAGACCTTTACGTGCACCGTGGGTGGAGATGAAGTACTCCAACACCGAAAGCCCCTCCTTAAAGTTCGAAAGAATGGGATTTTCGATGATTTGAGCTCCTTCTGCACCGCTTTTTTGCGGTTTGGCCATCAAGCCACGCATACCGGAGAGCTGCCGGATTTGCTCGCGTGAACCACGGGCGCCCGAATCGAGCATCATGTACACGGAGTTGAATCCTTTGTCGTCTTCGGCAAGCTGCTTCATCAGAATATTCGATAGCTTGGAGTTGATGTGCGTCCAGGTATCGATGATCTGGTTGTAGCGCTCGTTGTAGGTGATGAATCCCATGTTGTAATTCTCCATGATCTGCTCCACTTCGTTGTAACCCTGTTGGATAAGGTCTTCCTTCTCTTTCGGGATAATCACGTCTTCGAGATTGAAAGACAATCCACCCTTGAACGCCATCTTGTACCCCAAGTCCTTGATGTCGTCCAGGTATTGGGCGGTACGCGCCACTCCGCAGGTCTTGATCACCTTGCCGATAATGTCGCGAAGCGATTTTTTCGAGAGCAGTTCATTGATGTATCCCACTTCTTTCGGGATATACTCGTTGGTGATCACGCGACCGACGGTGGTTTGGTGCATCTTGCGTACGGGATCCCCGTTTTCGTCGATATCATCAACCAGAACGTTCACCAGTGCGTGAATGTCCACTTTGCCTTCGTTGTATGCGATAATGGCTTCTTCTTCACCGTAGAGAGTCATGCCTTCTCCCCGTGCTCCAGGACGGATTTTGGTGATATAATACAATCCCAACACCATGTCTTGCGATGGAACGGTAATGGGCGCGCCGTTGGCGGGATTAAGGATGTTGTGTGAAGCCAGCATCAGGATCTGGGCTTCCAGGATAGCTTCGTTGCCTAGCGGCAGGTGAACGGCCATCTGATCCCCGTCGAAGTCGGCGTTGAATGCCGTACACGATAGCGGGTGAAGCTGAATGGCTTTCCCCTCGATGAGTTTAGGCTGGAAAGCCTGAATACCCAGACGGTGAAGAGTAGGAGCCCGGTTCAGAAGGACAGGGTGTCCTTTCATCACGTACTCCAGGATATCGTAAACCACGGGTTCTTTTCTGTCGACGATTTTCTTTGCCGATTTTACCGTTTTTACAATACCGCGCTCGATGAGCTTGCGGATGATAAACGGCTTGTAAAGTTCAGCGGCCATGTCTTTGGGAATCCCGCACTCGTGCATTTTAAGTTCGGGACCGACAACGATAACCGAACGGGCGGAATAGTCCACACGTTTGCCGAGCAGGTTCTGACGGAAACGTCCCTGTTTTCCTTTCAGGCTGTCTGAAAGCGATTTCAGCGGGCGGTTAGAGTCGGTTTTAATGGCGCTCGATTTGCGGGAGTTGTCGAACAAGGAGTCAACGGCTTCCTGCAACATACGCTTTTCGTTGCGCAGGATCACGTCGGGCGCTTTAATATCGATCAGCCTCTTCAGGCGGTTGTTGCGGATAATAACCCGGCGATACAAGTCGTTGAGGTCGGAAGTAGCAAAACGTCCTCCGTCCAGCGGTACCAACGGGCGTAAATCGGGCGGAATCACGGGAATCACTTTCATGATCATCCAGTCCGGTTTGTTTACGCTTTTGGATCCCCTGAATGCCTCAACCACCTGAAGTTGTTTCAACGCTTCGTTCTTGCGTTGTTGAGAGGTGTCGGTGCTTGCGCGGTGACGCAGTTGGTTGGCCAGTTTGTCCAGGTTGATGCGTTCCAACATGTCCAAGATAGCTTCCGCTCCCATCTTGGCAATGAATTTGTTGGGATCGGTATCTTCCAGCAGGTGGTTGTCTTTGGGGAGCGTGTCCAGCAAATTCAGGTACTCTTCCTCGCTCAGCAAGTCCTTTTCAGCGACTTTGTCTTCAAGTACGCCCGGCTGAATCACCACATACCTCTCGTAGTAGATAATGGAATCCAGTTTTTTGGTAGGAATGCCCAGCAGATAACCTATCTTGTTGGGCAACGACCTGAAATACCAGATGTGTGCCACCGGAACTACCAGGTGGATGTGTCCGGTACGTTCGCGACGTACCTTCTTTTCCGTAACTTCAACACCGCAACGGTCGCAGACAATACCTTTGTAACGGATTCTCTTGTATTTGCCGCAATGGCATTCGTAATCTTTTACGGGG
>JALHIE010000068.1:0-3174 GCA_022840285.1 Porphyromonadaceae bacterium | reverse complement strand
TTGTTCGGGAGATGCCAAACTGATGGTTATTTTTGAAAAGTTACTCTTTATTTTATTTTCTTTTCTAAATGCCATATTGTTGTTTTATAAAGAGTTATTATTAATCAAGTTCTACGCTCAGTCCCAGACCTTTAAGCTCGTGGAGCAACACGTTCAACGATTCGGGAATACCGGCTTGCGGCATTGCTTCTCCCTTCACGATGGATTCGTATGCTTTTGAACGTCCGACAACGTCATCGGATTTAACGGTCAGGATCTCCTGCAGGATGTGCGATGCACCGAAAGCCTCAAGTGCCCAAACCTCCATCTCTCCAAAGCGCTGTCCTCCGAACTGGGCTTTACCGCCGAGGGGTTGCTGCGTGATGAGCGAGTAAGGGCCGATGGATCGGGCATGCATCTTGTCTTCCACCATGTGTCCGAGCTTCAGCATGTAAATGATGCCCACGGTAGCCGGTTGGTCAAAGCGTTCGCCTGTTCCGCCGTCGTACAGGTAAGTTTTCCCGTAGCGGGGAATAGCGGCTTTGTCTGTCCATTGGTTCAGGTCATCCAACGATGCGCCATCGAAAATGGGTGTTGCAAATTTTACACCGAGTTCCTTCCCGGCCCATCCGAGTACCGTTTCAAAAATCTGCCCCAGGTTCATACGCGAAGGTACACCCAGCGGGTTCAGCACGATGTCGACCGGAGTTCCGTCGGCAAGGAAAGGCATGTCTTCCGAACGAACAATTTTTGATACGATCCCTTTGTTTCCGTGGCGTCCGGCCATTTTGTCGCCGACCTGGATTTTGCGTTTTTTAGCCACATATACTTTGGCAATCTGCATAATTCCCGAGGGAAGCTCGTCGCCGATGGTCAGGTCGAAACGCTTGCGTTTAAGTTCTGCATCCAGTTCCTTGTGCTTACGCAAATAGTTGATGACCGTTGTGCGGATCAATTGGTTTTTGTGAGTGTCGGTTGTCCATTTGCTCAATTGAACGGACTGGTAATCGATATCCGAAAGTACTTTCAGGGTGAACTTGGCGCCTTTGGGAACAATGTCCATGTTGGTGTAATCCTTCACGCCGGCAGATGTCTTGCCCTCGGTAATATGTAAGAGTTTGTCGATAAGCAACTTTCTCAGTTCTTCCATCTTGGTTTCATACTCTTCGTCGAGTTTGGGAAGAAGCGCTTTATTCGACAACTTGCTTTTGCCTTTCTTGGCGGCTTTTGAGAACAGGTTGGTGTTGATAACCACCCCCTTAAGTGATGGAGATGCTTTTAGTGACGCATCTTTCACATCACCCGCCTTGTCACCGAAGATGGCGCGAAGCAATTTTTCCTCGGGTGAAGGGTCGGATTCCCCTTTCGGAGTGATTTTTCCGATCAGGATATCACCCGGCTTAACACGTGCACCCACGCGGATAATTCCGTGTTCGTCGAGGTCTTTGGTGGCCTCTTCACTTACGTTGGGTATGTCGGAAGTAAGCTCTTCCAGCCCGCGTTTGGTCTCACGCACTTCGAGAGAGAACTCTTCCACGTGAACCGAGGTGAACACGTCTTCACTGACCAACCTTTCGTTCAGAACGATAGCATCTTCAAAGTTGTATCCTTTCCAGGGCATGAAAGCCACTTTCAGGTTACGGCCCAGTGCGAGTTCCCCGTTCTCGGTAGCAAAACCTTCGGTCAGGATATCGCCTCTGGATACTTTTTGTCCCAACTTGCAAATCGGGCGCAGGTCGATGGTTGTGTTTTGGTTGGTTTTGCGAAACTTAGGAATGAGGTAAGTCCTGACGGAATCTTCAAAACTGGTAAACTCTTCCTCCTCCGTCCTGTCGTATTTTATCTTGATGGTGGTAGCATCCACGTAAATGATCTCTCCGTTTCCTTCAGCCATCAACTGCGTGCGGGAATCTTTGACCAGTCGGCCTTCAATTCCGGTGGCAACAATGGGGGCTTCGTTTTTAATGAGCGGAACCGCCTGGCGCATCATGTTCGAACCCATCAGGGCGCGGTTGGCGTCATCGTGTTCGAGGAACGGGATAAGCGATGCAGCAATAGAAGCGATCTGCATGGGCGAAACGTCCATCAGGTCTACCTCTTCGGGTGTGGCAAGCGGGTAGTCCGCTTCCAGTCTCGATTTTACACGCGGCAAAATAAACTCCCCTTTTTCGTCCAACGGGGCGTTTCCCTGGGCAACCACTTTCTCTTCCTCTTCTTCGGCAGAAAGATAGACCACTTCTTCGTTCTTGGTGTTCACCACACCATCCTCAACTTTCCGGTAAGGCGTTTCGATAAAGCCCAGGTCGTTGATTTTGGCATAAACGCAGAGCGAAGAAATTAGACCGATATTGGGTCCTTCAGGTGTCTCAATCGGACACAAGCGTCCATAATGCGTGTAGTGCACGTCGCGCACTTCAAAACCGGCGCGTTCACGTGAAAGGCCACCGGGACCTAGTGCCGAAAGGCGGCGTTTATTTGTAATCTCTGCCAATGGATTGGTCTGATCCATGAACTGAGACAGCGCATGCGTGCCGAAGAACGTATTGATAACGGAAGAGATGGTTTTTGCATTGATCAGGTCAATGGGGGTGAACACCTCGTTGTCGCGCACGTTCATCCTTTCGCGGATAATGCGTGCCATGCGGTTCAAGCCAACACCGAACTGAGAATATAGTTGTTCCCCAACGGTGCGGACACGCCTGTTGCTCAGGTGGTCAATATCGTCCACCACGGCTTTGGAGTTCACCAGTTCGATGAGGTATTTGATGATCTCGATAATGTCTTCTTTCGTTAATACACGAATGTTCTCATCGATATCGAGACCCAGCTTTTTGTTCATTCTGTAGCGTCCCACGTCTCCCAAATCGTACCGTTTCTCTGAGAAGAAAAGGTTGTTGATCACTTCACGTGCGCTGGCATCGTCTGCCGGTTCTGCACTGCGAAGCTGGCGGTAAATATGCCGGATGGCATCAATTTCCGTATTGCTGGGGTCTTTCTGCAGGGTGTTATATATGATGGAGTAATCGGACGAGTTGGAGGTCTCCTTGTGCAACAGGATGGAGGAGATATCCGCTTCCAGGATGTCATCGATATGTTCCTGGTCGAGAATAGTTTCCCGCTCAATGATTACTTCGTTTCTTTCTATGGAAGTTACTTCGCCGGTGTCTTCGTCCACGAAGTCTTCCATCCACGATT
>JALHIE010000067.1 GCA_022840285.1 Porphyromonadaceae bacterium | reverse complement strand
GTCCCATCCGGTTGCCCATATCGGGTCGGTCTCCGGGTTCGGATTGCCCTGTATTCCTCCGGGGCCTGTAACCTCGACAAACTGGTTGCGGCGGACGAGTTTCCATTCCTTGCCGTCCCATTCAGAAAGTGAACCTGATTCAATGTCAAACTTCTCCAGCGCTAAATTGCCGGCTTCGCCGTTATTTGAATAAACCAATACCCCCTGGCCGGAGTAGAGACCCTTGCCGTGGACACCTTGTAGCATTGATGATTGGATAGTAAATTTTATTTGCCGGATCGGTCAAGTGTCGGGCATTTCCGGTATGTCTTCCAGGCATTACGGCATAGGGAATTGTACGGACGCCACCTTCCTTGTCAATCGCATAGGGACCGATGAAAAGCTGGTTGCTTTCCTTGTGGATCATCCGGTTGGCCGGTGTCCCCCCGACGCTTTCCGGGCGGACTATCTGTTCCAGGTCCGGAGTTACTTCATAGAGTTTATCGGAAGAACCGAAAGGAAGATGCGGTCCGTAGGTGATTACCCACAACCTGTCGGCCCAGGGGACAACAGCTCCTGTGCCGCACTCTCCCTCATTGTTATAATATGCCAGATGGGGATAAATACCCGAGACTGAAACATGATCTTGAGTCGATTTTTTTTGAGATGAACATGCAACGGCAAAGGATATAATGCTCAAGACTAGAACCTGTATTGATAATTTCATATTTTGTTCGCTTTTGTTTTAAACATCACTTTTATCAGTTACTGACTTTTTACATGTTTATCTGTTGTAGTCAGTTAACATGTTGAACATGAATTAATTATATTCCAGCAAGGTGCTTGCTACGCAATCATCACCAGGAGTGAAACGAATCCAGCGCGCTTGAAAACCTGCCGGGAACGGATGTTTAAATGTTTCTCCCCCGGGGATATTCACATTTTTATAAGTCATCCAGGTCCCGTTTCCGGTAGGATCTATTTCAATAGAAAATGAAACGGATTCTGGTGAATCGTGTGAAATTTCTAAAGTGCGATTATCGTAGAAACCGATTAAATAGGGATCAGACGGTTCCCCTGCTTTTACTTTGGTTTTTTTCCAGGGTCCGCCTTTGCCGACCGGTTTGCCAAGCTTCCACAAATCATCAATGGTCCCTGCCCAGACTGCCGCTTTTCCGTCTTTTGAACGAATAATGTGGTCGGTTTGCTTTGCATCGGGTTTTATCCCCGTCATTACCAGTAGTCCCCGGTAAGATGCATAATCATTAATGCGGAAATTATGAGACGAGACCGGCCTGATTTTGGCATATCCATCAGCACTTTCTGCAGGTAGCTCATAAAAGGTTCCGTGGCAGTTAAAAAGATCGCGTTCCGTGACTACCTCGCGACATATCCGCATCGTTGCATGATTTGTCAAACCGGTGAAAGCGTTGTCTCCTAATGGTAACCTCCAGCGGCGCCCCATATCATCAATTATCAAAACAGAAGATTCTTCAACCTGAACCGCCTTTTTGACCACTTCTTCAGGAAGAGTAAAGTTCTTTTTTATGAATGTATGTGTTTCCGGATCATCTTTTTTCTCCAGAGTCATGTATTCATCCAATTCATAATATCCTGTTTCCTGCAAATTCGTATCCTGATAGGTTTGAACTGCAATGCCTAACTTACGTTTATCGTCTCCGAGTCCATAAAGCAATCCCCCTATTGACTGCTTATCGCTTACTTTCGATAATCCTGTAAACAGATCGTTGTTGCTGTTTATACCGTTCTCGCCGGTATACGAAAAAGTAACCGTTGCCGTAGAATTTGAATTGGTTTTCACGCGTATCCATTCTCCTTCTTCACCAGGTTTGAAATCAACAAAAGCTGTTTCTCCGGGCTCAACTGGAATTGTTTTATATGATTTCCAATCTCCCTTGCCGTTCGTATCGATTTCAAAAGTGAAATCTACTTTAGATCTACCGTTGTTTTGTATCCAGGCACATCTCGTGTTCCATCCGGCAAACAGGAACGGGTCGGACAGTTGTCCCGCCACGATCTCCTCGTTTATCCAGACGGAGCCGGTTGCAGTGGTGCTGCCCAGGTCATCGGGTTTATCTATTGAGGTAAACCACAAATTGGAGTTTGATTGTCCGGGTCCCTGACTATTCCCTTTTGCTAACCGTTTATTGTCAAATTCTCTGTGGGGTGAATCATCTGTGCCGAAGACGATCTTGTCGTTCCACCGGGCATAGTCGCCGATAATTTTTAAGTAGGCGGAACGCGGCCTAATCCCTGCACTGTTTGATGCTGTGAAATTCTGCGGGAATCGCCAGAACATTCCATGCATGGTCATCAAATAATCGGGTTTTTCTGGTGTGCCAATATCCCTGATCCGGGGCCATTCTGTGAAATGACCGTGAAGCCCGTCATAACTGTGACTTGCTTTCGGGAGCCTGTAAAAACTCCATCCGATGTTATGATCCCGGACTCCCAGCAAGAGAGATTTATGGTCCCATCCGGTTGCCCAGATAGGATCGGTTTCTGGATTAGTGTTTCCATAAATTCCTCCCGGTCCGGTTACTTCACAAAATTGATTTCTCCTGATTAATTTCCATTGACCTCCGTTCCATTCTGATAGAGAGCCGGCATCGGTATCTAGAGGTTTTCCGGCTGCGCGCTCCCCATTGTTTGAATAGACAAGAACCCCTTGACCTGAATACATGCCTTTTCCATGATCCCCTAACAATTCGTCCCACCCTTTGGGTGTTCCGGATAGTTTTTGGTTCATATCCTTAATGACTTGTGGAGCATGGTTGTATGTGAGGCTGGCATCTCTATAAAGAAGAGTAACATCCAAATTCTCAACACCCACCTCATAAAATCCGCCTTCCATGGCTCCGTAATAGATTTTCTTTTCAGGGTCGGACAGATGACGGGCATTGGCGGTGATTCGCCCGGGCATCTCTTCGTATGGAATCACCCGCACGTTACCCAGAGAGTCAATGGCATAATAACCCATAAAAAGTTGATTGCTTTCTCTGTGAATCAATCTATTGGCGTGAGTTCCTCCATTGCTTTCCGGACGAGTAATCACATTTAAATCGGAGCTGATTTCATATAATTTGTCAGATGAACCGTACGGATTTGATGCTCCATAGGTAATAACCCAGAGCCTATTAGCCCATGGAACCACCGCTCCAACTCCGCATTCACTGCCTTCGTTGTTATAAAATGCCAAGTGTGGATAAATACCACTTATCTGACGGAAGCCATCAGGCGATTTTTCGGTTGAAATACAAGAGAGAAGTACAAACATCAATAAGGTGTAAGACAATAATATATTCCTCATTTTTTATAGTTTTATTGTTAATGATTTCTGGAGGTTCTTATTTTAGTTGTAAATGATCATGGCGGTTGCTTTACAAGATTTATTGATCTTGAGGCGCATCCAGTTGGCAGAATAGGCATCCGGGAATTCGAAGTGAAAGTATTCATCCGGTTTTACAGTTATGGTTTTATAATCTTTAAAATCTCCATTTCCCATAAAGTCAGTTTGAATGGTAAAATCAACCGGTTCGCGAGCGTCATGATAAAGGTGAACGGACTTTTTATCAAATCCTGTCATCAGATATGGGTCCGATAACTCATCACGCTTTACTTCTGTTTGGTACCAGACGCCTCCGTGACCCGTTGGTTTCCCAAAACGCCAAAGATCATCCGTTTTGCCAAACCATAATCCGGCCTGTGACTGTCCTGCCAACGGGTTTCTGTCTTGAGGGCCAAACTTCATTGGAGTTGCCTGGTTCCCTCCAAAAATAAGCATCCCCCTCCAGGAACAGAAGTCAGGAATAACCCTTAAATGACTTGCAACGGGGCGAATGGCCCAAAGTTCATTCCCATAGGTGTGCATGCCTATTTCATAAAATAACCCGTGGCAATCCATCAACGCTCGTTCGGTTTCCACTTCTCGTATACGCATCCATTCCGTACAGCTGGTTTCGTCAAAAGTGCGACTGCCTTTGGGGAGCCTGTATCGTTTCCATTCTCCATTTATATAAGCGCGTAAAATAACGGAGATGTTATCCCAGCCTGTTGATAGCATGGGGCGTCCGAAAGAACCGGCAGCCCATACTTCGGTAAATGCTGTTTCTTCAATTATTTTCCAATCTCCTGTTCCGGTCCATTCTGCCAACCTGCCGGCTTTCCATTCGCCGTTATAATCTTTCACGTTATAGCTGTTATTACAAACCACTACCCTGCCATGAGCCGTGAAGCCACTTTTGAAGTGTGGTTTTGACCCTTTGGGTTCTTTTAGTTCATCCATCAACTGAAAGAGTTGCTTGACTTCCAACGTGTGCACGTCAACTTCAAAAAACTCTCCTTCCATCGCCAGGTAATAGAGTTTATTTTCCGGATCGGTGAGGTGAGTCATCGTTGCGGCGAGGCGATGATTCCTAAACTCTTCAATCAGCCGAACATTTGCCAACGTATCGATCAGGTAGGGGCCAATAGCCAGTTGCATGCTTTCTGTATGGATCAAACGATTTGCATACGTTCCCACAATACTCGCCGGATGCTTTTTTAATACCAGATCGTTACTTATTTCATATAATCCAGTGCCACTACCGGTTGGAGCGAGGTGAGCCACATACGTAATTGCCCAAAGTCGATTAGCCCATGGCATTAATGCTCCGATTCCTGCTTCTGTTCGAGGCGAATGATCGGCTACCATTGCCAATTCTGGAAAAATGCCGTCTACATTTGTCAAATTCTGAGAGAAGCACAGGTACTGAATGTTCAGTAATGTAATGATTATCAGTTGTTTCATTTTTAATTTTAATGGTATATAAACCTTGCTTTTGTAAAAAAGCAAGGTTTATATTCATTTAATAATTTGGATTTTGTTCCAGGTTACTGTTAATGAGGATATCTTTAGCGGGAATAGGCCAAAGGTACTGTCTGTTTTTATCAAACGAGCGTTGAGTGACCTTTTTAATTAACCCCTTGTTATACATAATTGAAAAATCTGCTGCTCCGTCTTCATCAATGGGCGGTGTCTCGGGGAAGAACCACAAACCTTTATTCACAATCTTTGTACGTAGTTCGGCAGGATCCAACATCCCGTAGTTGGGTAAATTCAATACTTTTTCAGCAATACGCCAACGAATGATGTCCATATAGCGTCTTCCTTCAAACGCAAATTCCATTCGACGTTCAAAGCGTATAATGCTGCTTAGTTTTGCTTGGTCCATTGTGGTAACAGCCGGATATTTGCCCGTCTCCGTGTATGAAACACCATACGCCCGGGCGCGTACCTTATTGATTGCGTCCAGTACGGATTGATCGATGCTGTTCTGTTCAATTTTTGCTTCTGCATACATGAGCAATACATCTGCATACCGGAGCAAAATTTTTGCAGGGTCGGCCCGCCAGCCGTTCTGGAGCCAGGTGATATCCACACCTTTTTTCCACAATAGTCCATTGAAAGAGGCGAATTGTGCATTCGAGCGTGTATCGTTATTTTTCTGCTTACGTCCTGTGTTAAAATTCATTATTTCCAGCGTGTCAGGATGTGGCTGGTAAGTATATCCGAGATGTGGAATGCCAAATTCAAGAATGGTTTCTGTACAACGGGGATCGCGGTTTTTAAATGGTTCCTGCGGATTGTATAGCGGAGACTCATCAATTGGTAACCCGTCCGTACACAAAAACGAAGAAAACAAATCCCATGTGGGACTCCATGCACCCCATCCACCAGCGTTCCTCGGAACAGCATCCTGAATGGTTATGGTTAATTTAAATTCTACAGAGCGGGGCAAAGCAAGAATAAATTCACTCGATTGCTTTGTCGAAGTGAGGAAAAGCGAAGCAAAATCCGGATGCAGGTTATAGACATCCAAATCGATACAGGCTTTGGCAGATTCCATTGCCGTCTTATAGTCCCCTTCGCATAGTGCTGTGCGGGCTTTCATCCCTAACGCGGCACCTTTCGTGGCGCGTTGTAGGGCTGAACTGCTGTATGTGGCAGGCAGATGTTCGGCAGCAAAATCAAAATCTTTGTATACCTCAGGTAATACGGTGGCTTTGCTTGTCCTTCCCATAGCGAAAGCTTCGTTGATGTCGGTCAGCGGTTCGGTATAATACACCACGTCTCCAAAATAGAAGATTAACCTGGCATATTGACAAGCTCTGACGAAGCGTACTTCCGCCTCGTAACGGGTAAGAATCTGCTCCGGAATTTTATCGGCAGAACGACTTAAGTTACTCAAGATAGTGTTGCATCGCGTGATTGCTTTATAGGAGTTCAGCCAGTATTCAGTGTTAGCTACATTCCATTCACTGGTAATGGTTGCACCAGTTATCGGTGTCAGAGCTTCACGATACATCCAATCGTCTGTCCAAGCATCATTTCCTCCGTCCCCATTCCTATGCGTCAACGGCCAGAACGGGTCTCGGTACAAATCATTGATAGACATGACCAACTCGGTCTCACTGGAAAACCATGTTTCAGTTGAACCCTCTGCCAGTGGATTTAGATCCATTTCGTGGCACGAAACAAGGAGTAATATTCCAAGTATATATAGTATTCTTTTCATCGTCGAGAATATTATGCGTTAAAAATTAATTGCTGCACCAAAAATTACTGTTGTAGTAATTGGATAATTGTTAATTCCGCTTTCGGGATCGTAGCCTTGCGGATATTTGCTCAGGCAGAACAGATCAGAAATGCTGGTATAAATCCTTATGTTTTGGATTTTTGCCATGTTGATCCATGTTCTTGGAATCGTATATCCAAAATTGATGTTTTTCAACCTGAGGTAACGTCCGTTAAACATCCAGAAGTCAGACATTGTATAATTGTTCCCTGGATTAGAATAGGTCAGTCGTGGATATTTTGCAGCAAGATTCTGTTCAGGTGTATTGTACCGGCTGTAATAGTTCCCATCCAGTAAAGTAGTTATATTAAACCAATTCTGAAGAAGCGGTGCAACCCAGTCACCTTCAATCCGTACATTCTGTTTTCCAACACCTTGTAAAGTTATTCCTAAATCGAAACCTTTATAATCCAATTGGATATTACTTCCATAGGTAAATCGAGGAAGTGATCCGCCCAGCAATACACGGTCGTACTCAGGCGAGATCCTGCCGTCAGGTGCACCTTCTGCACCACTTACGTCTCTGTACCGGATGTCTCCAGGTTTCGTGCTTACGCTTATCAAGGCGGCGCCGTTCAGGTCTTCGGCAGTCTGGAAAAGGCCATCGGTGCGGTATCCGTACCATTCATTAAACTCACTCCCCTCAATTTTGATCTGGTCACCCAAAAATTGTGTGCCGCCCAAATCACCCATTACAGATTTAAAGTCATCAATATGAAAATCAATGCTGTATCCGAAATCTCCAATTTTATCGTTCCATCCTAAATTTATTTCGTATCCGGTTGTGTGCATTTTTCCTGTATTCTGATCCGGATTGTCGAACCCCATGTATGTAGGAATCTGAAGTGCAAGCAGCATGTCTTTTGTATTCTTCTTGTAATAATCTCCCGAGAAACGCAACCTGCTATCCAATAAATAAGCATCTACCCCTACGTTGTAGCTTTCGGTTGTTTCCCACGAAATATCTCTGATTGCATAACGTGGTTGAGCGGCTCCTTGCCGGGATACAACATCACCTCCCTGGAAAAACAGGGCATCATCGAACGACATGGTCGCTTGATAGGGATAGTATCCGATACGCTCATTCCCAAGTGTTCCGTAGGAGAAACGCAGTTTTAGAAACGAAAGGGTCGGAATATTTTTCATAAATTCTTCCTGAGAAATTACCCATCCGGCAGAAACAGACGGGAAAACTCCCCAGCGGTAATCTTTTGCGAATCTTGATGATCCGTCATATCGGATATTGGCTTGCAACAGGTATTTATTGTTGTATCCGTACATAACACGGCCAAAGAAAGATTGTCTTGCATATTCGTAAGCCAAGCCGCTGTTATCCCTTTGTTCAAGCGGTCCAATATTTAAATAGGGATAAGTATCCAATTCATAATTATCCCGGGAAGCTCCCAGATTCTCGTCAAACTCATACCGATCTTCGTAACCCGCCATCAGGTTGAGCGAATGGTTGTCGAATGTTTTGTCAAAGTGGGCAAGTAATTGAGAGGTGATGCGGTAATTATCGTTTCGTTCTTCCCACAACGTTGTGGGCTGTTGGATGTATCCGCCCAGAACGGTAGGATCATTGGATAAATACCAGGGGATTGTCTTCCTGAAATTCTTTTGCTTAATTCCGTTAAATACCGGTGCCACAATTGCCTGGATTTTCAACCCCTCAAAAGGGGTAAAATCGATGCCAATCTTTGCATTCAACTGATTGCTCCATGCTTTCCGGGATCCTCCGTCTTTAATCTGGGCATAAAGGTTATCCCCTGTTTTTCCCTCTGCAAAACGGCCATCTGCCCAGGTAGCTGCATAAACCGGCGGTGAAAAACGTCCAATACGCATGATTCCCAATGTCGTATAGGGATTCTCGTCTATTGTCCTTTTCATACTGATGTCGAGATATGCCGCCAAAAAATCATTGATTTTTAAGTCGTTGTTTATTCGTGAAGTAATCCGTTCGTAGTTTCTTCCTTCGTAAATAGCGCCGATATTGTCGTATGCCAGCGTAGCTGAAGTTCTCACACGTTCACTACCTCCTTGTATCTTTAGTATGTGGCTCTGCCGGGGAGCATACGATTTGAAAATTAATTTGTTCCAATCTGTATTGGGATATCTGTCAGGATTTTCGCTGTTTAATTGAAAGTAGTTGTCGATAAGGTCTTTAGCGTAAGTCGGATATTCGTTAGTTCCGTTTCCAGCATCGTTCCAACGCGTTTCATTGGTCATCTGCATGTAGCGAATCACGTCAACAAATTCAGGAGCTTCCGTAGGGATTTCCATCCCAAATTCATAGTTGTACTCTATCCCGAATTTATTGGCCTGTGCACGTTTAGTAGTAATGAGGATGACGCCAGCCGCCGCTTGAGAGCCGTAGATAGATGCTGATGCAGCATCTTTCAAGACGGATATGCCTTCAATGTCGTTTGGGTTGATGTCGTTAATGTTGTCAACCTGCATGCCATCGACAATTATAAGAGGGCTTGAATCGCCTATGGTGGTTACCCCCCTCACCCGGATTGTTGCTGATGAACCGGGTGCATTTTCGTTCCTTGTCACTAAAACGCCCGACATAGCTCCTTGCAAAGCTTGAGACACCTGTGTCGTTTTCCGATTGGCGATATCACTGCCCACCACAGATCCGACAGCTCCAGTCAGATCACTCTTTCTCACAGTCCCATAACCAATAACAACCAGTTCATCCAAAGCTTTTGTATCTTCCAACAGTGTAATGTCAAAGCTGGTTTTTCTCTCAGTATGGATATCCTGTTCCAAATATCCTATGTAGGAAATATGAATAGAAGCATTGTCATCCACACTAAGCGAAAATCGTCCGTCCACGTCGGTAACGGTTCCGTTGGAAGTTCCGGCTTCAATAATATTTGCTCCGATAACAGGCGCACCTGCTGCATCAACAACTGTTCCGGTAATTGTCTTTTTCTGCTGTTGTACATTGGCCGTGTTCGTTTCGTCTACTGGCGCATTTGTATTTTCAATCGCTGAAAGGATAATGTGGTTTCCTTCCATGGAATAATCCACGTCTTTACCTTTCAATAAGCTAATCAGCACAGTGGCCACAGCTTCCTGCCTGGATTTTACCGATACTTTCTCATTGGTATTTACCTCATTGCTGTAAATGAAAAGATAATCGGTTTGCTTCTCAATTTCGTTCAATACTTCTCTGAGAGTTACATTTCGTTTATTGATCGTTACCCTGGCGTTTTGTGTGAAACTCATCTCGGCCATGGAGCAAAAAGCACAGGTAAACAATAGAAAAAAGGTTGTTCGCATAATCAATAAAAAATGTTTAATGGGTACTTTTTCGGTTAAATGATTACCCAATGAATTGTTTTTCTTCATACATTTGTAATTGTTTTAAGTTAATACATTGAATTTTTCTTGGTTGTGTTGACGAAAACGTATTAATCGGTGAGCGTTGCAGCGCTTGCCGATTTTTGTTTTGGGTGTTTTTGTAAAAAGTTTCATCTCATAGGCAGACCTGTTTTTGTACGTTTTACTTGATATAAATTGTTCCCGTCTCTTCGTCTCTTTCATAATCGAAACGGATACTTCGCTGCAGTACACGTAAAGCATAATCCACACCGTCCGATTGTCGGAATTTCCCGGTATACGAATGCATCGGCAATTTTTCCGAATCGACCTGTATATGTATATCAAAGTATTTTTCGAGAGATAAAAAGATGTCTTTCAGCTGCTTGTTGTTGAATGCGATCAGGCCGTTTCTCCAAAGGTACTCGTCGGTATCTTCTATGTTTGACACAACCAGTTTGTTCTTGGACAGTACCGCTTTCTCGTTTGGTCTCAATGCAGCGAGTTTGACTTCATTCTTGTAGATCTCCACGCCTCCTTCAAAGAGGCTTGTTTCGAAAGAATCAAACCGGGAGTACGCTTCGACGTTAAATGATGTTCCGGTAACCTGTATGTCTCCCTGGTCGGTTTTCACGATAAACGGTTTTTTCTCGTTTTTGCTTACATCGAAATAGGCTTCACCGTCCAGGTACACCGTCCGGTTTTTCTTTGAAAATGTGTTCGGGTATCGGAATTCAGTATTTGAGTTGAGCCATACATTGGAGTGATCGGCAAGAATAAGATTGATGCGCTGACCGGGGGGGACAAATATTGTGTTGTATTGCTCTTTTGAATCTTGTCTGCTAAACATATACAACCCGCTAAAAATAAGTAATAATGCAACTGCTGCAGCCGTACTTATTTTCCATAGCAAAGGTGTATTCTTACTTCTTTGTTTCAATGAGGTACCAGACCGGGTTAATAAAATCGCATCATATACTTTTCGTTCCTGAAAGAATGTACGGTGACTAGCATCCGATGCATCCAGCCACTGCTTTATTTGCTTTTCTTCGTTGACAGAAGCATTCCCCGAAAAAAAACGGTACAAGAGTTCCCTATTCATTCGATTATTTTCTTTATCCTACTTATATAACAGTTAGAAAGGAAACAACCCTAACAAAAAATGTGTTTTTTTAGAAAAAATAAAGCAAAAAAGGAGATAGGGCCAGGAAGTCTTTTAACGAAAAACGAAGCCGGCACAAGGCTTTAGAAATGTGAAATTCAATTGTTTTAACGCTGAGGTTCATTTTTTCCGCAATCTCCTTATACGTTAAGCCTTGATAACGGTTCAAAATAAATATTTGGCGTGTCTTTTTGGGCAATTTATCGAGCGCAGAATTTACTATCTGTTTTATTTCGTCAGAAAAAATGAAATCGGGGTCGCACGCTTCCAGCGTATTTATGCTCACGGATAAAAGCCATTCTGCATGTTTATTTAATTCTTTCTCTGCCCGTTGGCGGATTTGAACATGTTGAAGATGATTTAGGCACTTGTTTTTAATGATGGTTAGGATGTAGGCTTGTGGGTTTGTGTTTGGTAAAAGCTGATCCCGATTTTCCCAAAAAGCAGTGAATGCTTCCGAAACAAAATCTTCAGCTATCTGCGTTTCTTTCACATAACCCAATGCAAAAAGAATAAAACAGTCGTAATATTCGTTGAGTCCGCTCCGAAAAGTCGGAGTGATAATTTAGTTTAAAATTTTTTGTACAATAAATTTTATAAATCAGGTAAATTTCACCTGAAAAGTTCTTTGA
>JALHIE010000179.1 GCA_022840285.1 Porphyromonadaceae bacterium | reverse complement strand
GGAATGAATGTATTTGGCAATCCCCAACTTGCTCAGGTTCTTTTGTGGATATATGGCCATGATGCCCATCTTTCGCAACAACCTTCGTACTCGTTTAGGCCCAACCAAAATGCCAAGCCCCCTTATAAAATCTACCATACCCAAGACCCCTTTGGTCGGACGTTTCAAAAACTCTTCATCCATACGTCGCATCAATTCCAGATCTTCAGGATCTTCTGGTACCGGTTGATAATACACGTTGCTCCGATTTACATCCAAAAGCTCACATTGCCTGCGAATACTGACTCTCGCCTGGGGATCTATCACTTTTTCGAGGGTTTCAGTATCCCCAATTGCTCTGATACCCTTTTGCAAAACAATCGTGCCAGAGAGAGCAGAAGCCAAACTTGTTTGGATTATGCCGAACGCCGCCGATTGAAGGCAAATGCCAAATCCACTTCTACCTCCAATCGCCCGATCTTTTCATACAGAGCTTTTTCACGTTTTATGGCTTCTTCATCAGGTGCTTTCGTAGAAAAGATCTCTGCTCCCCGGGAAATAAATTCCCGTTTCCAATTCGAGATCATCTGGGGATGTATTTCAAATCGCTTGGCCAGTTCGCTTAGGGTCTCCTGTTCTTTGATTGCCTCTAGAGCCACTTGGGCCTTGAAGGCGGCACTGTGTTTCTTTCTTGTTGTTGACATAATGAGTAAATTTAAGTGTTTTTGTTAAACTTACCCTGTGGTCTGAATATACGGTTCTTCGTCAATTTTGGTGCAATTTAACCCGTCAAGGAAGCTACCATTTTTATCTCAATGAGCCGATTGCCAGCTCTTCCGTACATGCCCCTTTTCAGTGCTTTCAACTTGTTGTTCAATCCCTCAGCCAGTCCGTTATTATAGGGATATATAATAGCGTTTTTAACAGCATCTATATCCTTTATAAGCCCTATTGCAAACGTTCTTAAATGAGCAAATGATTCATTTTTATATTTTTCAATCCAGGCAACAATATCCGTTAATGAATTTCCAGCTATCACTGCCTTGAAAGACACACAGAACTCACGTAGTTTTAAAAGGGTGCCTGAGGACTGTATAATTTCATTCATTTGTATATTCTCTTTGCTGCATTCGCCAGTCTTTTTGTTTATTCCCCATTCCGGATTGGCAATGTAAATATTGAGTTTATATGAAGACAGCGCTTTGAGTACCGATTTTGTTCTGTCATAACCTGTACTATCTACACGACTGGTTCTTGTGGCTTTGCCTTTGAATGTCTTATATTCAGGGAATACGGTTCTCATCCAATTTAGGAAAGCGATATAGGAACAGCACAGACCGGCATTTACGGTATTCCTATAGATTTCACTAATACGGGCTTTATTGTGGATCCCGTTCTGTACAATGGGCAGAAACAATGAATAATCATTCCTAAAAGCAATCTTATGACCTTGTGGCTCGTTCAATGACAGATATTTACGCACTAAGCACCTCGATATATGAAGATGTCTGACTATTTCACGCTCAGAATAATTTTCTTTATTTAGCTTTTGAACCTGTTCAAATAGATATCTCTGCTTATCCGAAGGAGGCCTTCTAGATAATTGTACTGGTTCCGGATTATTCATCGTGGGGTATGATGAGACGGGGGGTGGCAAAGGCTCACTTATCTGCTTGGATAGTTCATCCTTTATTTGATTAAACGATTTTTTTAGTTGCGCTTCCATATGTTCTCCACAATTCTTGACAAGATGGAATTTATCCGCAATTTGAGCCGCTTCCGGTATTCCTTGCTTAATTGCATTTGCATATGCAGAA